>NZ_JAQGFU010000007.1:0-81680 GCF_030078455.1 Klebsiella sp. Ech2A
CTGGCGATCCCCACCCGCTGACGCTGGCCGCCGCTCAGCTCCTGCGGCGAACGCCCGGCATAGGCCCCGAGCTCAACCACCTCCAGCGCCTCCATCACCCGCTTCTGCCGGGCCGCGCCGTTAACCTTACGCAGCCTCAGCGGATAGCCGACGTTCTCCGCCACGGTCATGTGCGGCCACAGGGCGTAGGACTGAAACACCATCCCCATATCGCGCTGCTCCGGCGGCAGGTGGACGGCGCTATCCGCCAGCAGGCGATCGCCCAGCAGCAGGCGCCCGTCGCTCAGCTGCTCGAGGCCGGCAAGAATGCGCAGCGTGGTGGTTTTGCCGCAGCCGCTCGGCCCCAGCAGCGCGGTAAAGGCGCCCTGCGGGATGGTCAGATTGAGATCCCGCACCACGGTCTGGTTGCCAAATACTTTGCTGAGCCGCTCCAGCCTCAGTTCTGCCATGGAATCACTCCTTTGGGTAAATATCGTCCGAGCGCGCTGAGCAGCAGCATCACCACCGCCACCAGCGCCACCACCAGTACCGACACCGCCGACGCCAGCACCTTATCCCCGCTCTCATCAAGATTGAAAATCATCACCCCCAGCGTCTCTTTCCCGGCGCTCCACAGCAGCGCCGATACCGTCAGCTCGTTGACGGCGGAGAGGAACACCAGCAGCGCGCCGGCAAACGCCGCCGGCGCCATCAGCGGCAGTACGATGTGGCGCAGGCGCTGCGAAACGTTCGCTCCGGCGAGGCTGGCGGCCTCCTCCATCGCCGGGTCCAGCTGCAGCATGCTGTTGTGCACCGGCTTCAGGCAGACGGTAAGGAAGCGGGCAAGATAGGCGAAAAAGATAATCGTCAGCGTGCCGATAAGGCTGATATTCAGCAGCGGCAGCGGGCGGGCAAACAGCAGAATGCAGGCGATCGCCAGCACCACGCCGGGCAGGGGGTAGGGAATATCGATAAGGTTGTGCAGCCAGCGCAGCGGCCGGGAAGGATGGCGCACCAGCAGCCACGCCAGCGGCAGGCTGATCAGCATCAGCACCGCCGCGGCGCACATCGAGAGCAGCATGCTGTTGCTCAGCGCCCGCCAGGTGGCGCTCTGCGCGTCAACGACGCCGCGCCAGGCGGCAAAGGTCAGGGTCTCGCCGTTGAGCGGCACGCCGGGCGTCGGCACCAGCGAGGTCGCAATCAGCGCCAGCAGCGGCGCCACCAGAATAGCGAACAGCACGACGCCCAGCAGCGCCTCCGTCGCCAGCCGCCACTTACCCAGCGAGAACCCCAGCCCACGCCCAGCCATGCCAATCAGCGGCAGCGCGTAGCGGCGCTGCATGTGGCCCTGGACGATAACGATCCCGATCGCCAGCACGCCCATCAGCACCGACAGCGCCGCCACCTCGTTGAGCATCGACGGGCCGAAGCTGGAGAGCGTCTGGTAGATATAGACCGGCAGCACAAATAAAGAGATGGGGATCCCCAGCATCGCCGGAATGCCGAAGTTGCCGAGGGCGGAAACAAAGGCAATCGCCGCCCCGCCCCATAGCGCCGTGCGGCACAGCGGCAGCACGATATCGAAAAAGACCCGCCACAGCGAGGCGCCGTTGAGCCTGGCCGCTTCGATATGCTCCTTCGGCAGGCACTGCAGCTGCGTGCGCAGGGCCAGAAACACCAGCGGCGCATGCTGAATGCCGAGCAGCAGGGCGATGCCCTCGGCGGAGTAGAGCGGATTAGCGCTGCCAAATCCCGGCGCCAGGCCGAGGCTGTTGAGCAGAATGCTGCTCGGCCCGAACAGCTGCAGCCAGCTCAGGGCGGTGACCTGCGGCGGGATCATCATCGGCAGCATAAACAGGAACACCCACACCGGCTTAAAGCGGATATTGGTCAGCGCCAGGCAAAAGGCGAACAGGCTGCCAAGCAGCAGCGAAATCAGCGTGCCCAGCCCGCTGGTATACAGGCTGTTATACAGCGCGCTCCAGGTCGCGGGGTTGCTCAGCACGCGCCACAGGCTGCTGTCGCTGCCCTGCCGCCAGTCGAGCAGCGCCGCAATGAGCAGGCGCAGGCTGGGCAGCAGGCTGACCAGCGCCACCAGGCATAATAGCAGCCACAGCAGCCCCTTCAAGGAGCCGCCGCCGGCGTTTTGCCGCAGGGTCATATCGCTCATCGATTAGCGGCTGCCGAACAGGTCGGCGAAGCGCTTTTTGTTAGCCTCGGTGTCGGCCAGCGCTTTGGCGGCGTCGAACGGCATCAGCTTAATGCTGTCGCGCGGCGGAAAGCCCTTCGGCACCGGCAGAGAAGCATCGGCCGGCAGGTAGCCCTGCTGCAGCACCAGCTTCTGCCCCTCGGTCGAGAGTAAGAAGTCGATAAACGCCTTCGCGGCCTGCGGGTTTTTGGCGTTCTTCAGCATCGCCACCGGCTCGGTCACGATGCTGACGCCCTCTTTCGGGAAGGTAAACTCGATGGGCGCTCCCTTGGCCTTTTCGCGAATGGCCATGTAGTCCACCAGCACGCCGTAGGCCTTGCTGCCGGAAGCGATGGCGTTCATTACCGCGCCGTTGCCGCTTTGCGGCATCGCGCCGTTCGCTTTTAGCTTCTCGTAGTATTGCCAGCCGAGGTCGGGAGCGTTCATCAGCGTCGCCTGATGGATTTGCGCCGCGCCGGAGTAGAGCGGGCTGGGCAGCGTGGTCATGTTCTTCAGCTCCGGCTTGAGGAGGTCCAGCCAGGAGGTGGGTTTAACCGGCGCCCTGGTATTCCAGGCAATGCCGGTGGTGATCAGCTTAGTGCCGTAGTAGTAGCCGTCTTTATCATACAGCTGCGCGTCAAAGCGGGCGGCCTGCGGCGAGCGATAGCCGGCCAGTAAATTCTGCTGCTTCAGGGCCTCCATGGTGACGCTATCGGCGATCAGCAGCACGTCCGGCGCGGCGGCGCCGGCGGCGAGCTCGGCCTGCAGGCGGGCGGTCAGCTTGGTGGTTCCGTCACGGATCCATTTCACTTCAATATCGGGATGCGCTTTTTCAAAGGCGCTGACGGTGGTCTGCGCGTCTTCGTTGGGCTGGCTGGTATAGAGCGTCAGCGTCGATTTGGCAAAAGCCGATGCGCTCATGATGGTTAGCATCATCGCCGCCAGCACGTTTTTTTTATTCATCGTTCCGTCCCCGGTGTTTTCGTTGCGACGATTAAAACAGGGGAATCTGACAAAAATATGACCACCTTCTTTCGTAGTCATAGCTTCACATTGCCGCGCTAGCATGGCCGAAAATAGCGTGGCAGGAAGGGAATATGACACCGGAAACCCGTCGCAGCGCCATTGTCGCGCTGGCGACAGAACGCGGCGAAATCAGCATTGAAGCGCTCTCCAGGCACTTTGGCGTATCGCTGCAGACCATACGCAGCGATCTGCGAGACTTAACGGCGCAGGGGCTGCTGCTGCGCCGCCACGGCCTGGTCGCGCCTTTCGCCCGCGAAAATATCGCTTATCAGCAGCGGGAGATCGTCAATATCAACGGCAAACGCTGGATTGGCGAGCGGGTTGCGCGGCTGCTCTGCGGGGCGCAAAGCTGCTTCCTCGGCACCGGCACCACGGTGGAGATGGTGGCGCGCGCCCTGCCGAAGAGCGTTTCTCTCGCCGTCTTCACCAATAATCTGCACGCCACGCAGCCGCTCAGCCAGCTTCCCGACTGCGCGCTGACGATAGCCGGCGGGCGTATCCGCAAGCGCGATCTGGATATTATCGGCGGCGACGCCCTGGCGTTCTTTAGCCGCTATCGGGTGGATATTGGCGTGGTCTCCGTCGGGGGTATCGGCGACGCCGGCGAGCTGTACGATTTTAACGATGATGAAGTGGTGGCGCGGCGGGCGTTAACCGCCGGCGCGGACGTCACGGTGCTGGCGATCGACAGCACCAAGTTTGGCCGCACGGCGCTGTGCCGCAACGGCCACGTCGGTGATTTTGACTACGTCGTCAGCGAGCGCCCCCCGACGGCGCAGCAGCGGGCGGGGCTGGCGCAGCGCCGGACGCAGTGGCTGTGCCGCGACGCCGCCGAAACGCTGTCCGGCGGATGAGCCAACTCCAGAGGCTTGCGCTTAAACAGGCCAGCGTCGATTGCGTACGGTTTCATCCGGTGCTGGCGAAATAGCGATAATCAGCAGAGACAATTACAACCATTTCAGCCATATCAATATTCCCTATTCGACAGGAACATGTCCAACCAGGGTACCGCGGATATCGAAATCAGAACGAATAACTTTATCTGCTAATGTACATATTCTGAATGAAATGGGATGCTCACAGCCCTGCAGATCCCCCCCCAGAAAAAAAACCTTTCCCTCCACTCTGAGCTGCTCAGCACATGCAAATTTTCGCATTGTATTCCTGATTTAATTATTAGAACACTCTCCAGTACTGTTTCAGAATGGCCTCACTAGGATATTCAATAATACCCTGTGAGCTGCTCACAAAAACAAATTAAGAGGCCGGAATGAGCGATTCTTCATCTTTAAGCGATCGGGCTTATCACACTATTCGCCGTGATATTCTGACCTGTCGCCTGTTACCCGGGACACTGGTGACAGAATCCGAACTGATGGAACGCTATGAGTCCGGGAAAAGCACCATCCGCCTGGCGCTGACGCGCCTGAGCCATGAAAAACTGGTTATTTCGCGCCCGCGTAAAGGCTATCGTATCGCGCCAGTGACGGTGCAGGACGTGGAAGAAATATTCACGGTGCGCGCCGCGCTGGAACCGCTGGCGGCACGACTGGCGGTGGGAAAGGTGGATATTGAACTTCTGAAAACGCTCGAAGCCGAATGTCGGGTGGAAGTCGCGGCGCCGTTATCCACGCGCATTGATGTATTTATGAATGCCAATAAACGTTTTCATTTAACTATTGCGGAAGCCACAGGTAACGATCATTTAATTCGCACGCTCTCCGGATTAATGGATGAAATGGCCCGTCTGGTAGCACTGGGATTTAACGTCCAGCGTATTAAGCCGGAAATTAAACACGATCATAACGCCATGATTGATGCCTTTATTGAAGGTGACGCCAAACGCGTGGAATTTATTGCCCGCCGACATATTGAAACTTTTCAGGCGATGACACTGGAAAAAATCTACGCCACCCTGAGCAAAGAAGGCACGTTATTACCGGTATTACCACGGGAGATCTTTGGATGAGCCCGGCGATTGAATTACGCAGCGTCAGTAAATCCTTTGCCAGCCAAAATGTGCTGAACGATATTTCCTTAACCATTCACCAGGGAGAAATCGTCGCGCTGTTGGGGGCATCCGGTGGCGGCAAAAGCACGCTCTTAAATCTGATCTCCGGCCTGTTAACGGCAGACCGCGGTGACATCGCGATTCAGGGTATCCCGGCCAGACAGTTTCAACACTGGCAGCGTATTGCCTATCTGTTTCAGGAAGACCGCCTGCTGCCGTGGCGCTCTGTCGAGCAAAACGTCAATTTCGGTCTGGAAAACAGCGCGCTCCGCAAAGAAGAACGCCGCCAGCGGGTGGCCGACGCCCTGACGCTGGTTGGCCTGTCCCCTTTTGCCCATCACTGGCCACATCAATTATCCGGCGGGATGCGCAGTCGCGTGGCGCTGGCCCGAAGCCTTGTGGTGCAGCCACAAATCCTGCTGATGGATGAACCCTTCTCACGCCTGGATCCACAAACCCGCAGCACCATGCATGACGAATTACTGCGCATTCAGCAACTGACTGGCATGACCGTGGTCCTGGTGACACATGATGTGGAAGAGGCGGTGGTACTGGCAGATCGGGTCGTGGTGTTGAAACCGCATCCGGGGCGCATTCACAAGGAGGCGGTTTTAAACCTGTCACGCCCGCGTATCGCCACCACTCCCGAGGTGAATGAACAGATTCGCCTGTTACGTCTTGAGGTATGAGATGAAGCATCTGTCACGCTCCCTAAGTCTGCTGCTGCAGCGAATTATTCTGCTGGGGATTTTTCTTATCGTCTGGTGGCTGGGGTCACAACATCTCCCGGCCTTTGTGCTACCCGGTCCTGCTGCAACCTGGCAGGCGCTGCTGGCCCTGTGGCAGGGAGAAACGCTGCTGCACGACATCGGCGCGACCTTCAGCCGCGTGGTCTCGGGATTTGTGCTGGCGGCGCTGGTGGGAACCGTATTCGGGCTGGTGTTAGGTGCCAGCCCGCGGGTGGCGCGTTTTTGCGAACCGCTGCTGGCGGTGTTTAACACCGTCTCCTCGGCCATCTGGGCAATCTTCGCCATTATCTGGTTTGGCATTTCCGATGCCACTACCGTTTTCGTGGTGTTTATGACCTCCATGCCGCTGATCCTGACTAACGTCTGGCAGGGGGCGCAAAACGTGGAGGCGCAGTATGTCGAACTGGCCCGCAGTTTCCGCATGAGCCGCTGGCAGACGTTATGCAAAATTTATCTGCCCACCATCCTCCCCTACTTCTTTTCCGGCGCCCGCCTTGCCTTTGGCTTCGGCTGGCGCGTGTCACTGGTGGCTGAAACGCTGGGCTCATCCGATGGCATTGGCTATCGCCTGCGTCAGGCAGGCGATCTGGTGCAAACCAGCCAGGTGTTCGCCTGGACGCTGCTGCTCGTCTCGCTGATGTTGCTACTGGAAGGCGGCCTGTTGAAACCACTGGAACGTCATTTGTTCCGCTGGAAAAAACGGTCATAACATTCACTAAATCTGGGGTAATCAAATGAAAAAGCTGTTTATTGTGTTCGCCATGCTGGCGGGACTCCTGCCGCAGCTCAGCGTTGCCAATGGCAAAGTGCGTATCGGTTACTGGACCTCCGGCGTCAGCCTCGGCTACGGCGCCGTGCTGGAAAGCCAGGACTTCCTGAAAAAACGGGGCGTCGATGCCGAGTTTATCCACTTCCCGGACGTCAATGCGCCACTGAAAGCCCTGGCATCCGGCTCCATTGATCTAGCCTTTGGCGCACCGGTTGCCGGCGTCTTCAGCGTGGCTGCAGAAGGGTTGCCGGTGAAAATATTTGCCGCCACTCAACCCGCCGATGTGGCGTTTGTGGTACCGGAAAGCTCCCCGATTACTGAACTGTCGCAGCTCAAAGGCAAAAAAGTGGGGATGTCTCCTGCCGGTTCTTCCGTGGCCGTGATTGGCAGCACCCTGTTACAGGAAAATGCGGGTATTGCCGCGAACCAGTTTTCACTGATGGGAGGCAATGAGTCTCGACTGGCGCAGTTCCTGGCGCAAAAGCAGGTGGATGCCGCCGCGCTACGAACCCTGACCGTTAATCAGCTACCCGAACTGAAATTACGCATCATCAGTACCTTTGCAGATGAATGGAAAAAACTGACGCACAGCGATGCCTTGCCGTACATCGGCGTTGGCACCGTACGCAGCGAGTGGGTAAGCCAGCATCCGGAAACCGTGGCTAAAGTCATCGCCGCCCTGCGCGACACTCTCGACTGGGGGCGCGCTAACCCGGATGAAGTGGTCAATATCCTGAAAACCAAAGCCAGCCTGCCGGAAGACCAGGCGCGCGCTTATGTCAGCCTGTGGGATCGCATGAACCAGATGTCCTTTGAACCCGCTGACATTGAAACCCTGAAACGCGAACACGCCGTGCTGCTCAGCAGCGGTGCGATTAAAGGCGGACTGAACGATGACCTGTTCGACCCGCGTCCTTACCTGGCTTCGAAAAATCTGAAATAACCTGGAGAACAATATAATGAAAGCGCTGGTATTACCGCAGCACGGTGGCCTTGAGCAACTGCAGATTGATGAACACAAATCTACTCCCCAGGCGCAGGCCGGGCATGTGGTGGTACGTGTCGGGGCCTCCTCGTTTAACTATCACGATGTCTTTACCGTCCAGGGCATGCCGGGCATTAAAGTCCCTTTGCCGGTCGTTCCAGGGCTGGATCTGGCGGGCACGATTGACAGCCTCGGTGAAGGGGTGACGGGCTGGAACATCGGCGATCGGGTGCTGATTAACCCGCTGAAGCCCGAGGTGGGTTTGATGGGGGAGATGACCGATGGCGGTATGGCGGAGTATGCGCTGGTAGATGCCCGCCAGCTTATCGCCCTGCCGGAAGGAGTGACCTTTGAGCAGGCAGCCGCGCTGCCGGTGGCGTATGGCACCGCCCACCGCATGTTAATCACCCACAACACCGTTAAGGCAGGCGATAAGGTCTTGATCCTCGGCGCCAGCGGGGGGGTCGGCACCGCCTGCGTGGTGCTGGCGAAACACCTTGGCGCGGAGGTGATTGCCTGTGCGGGCAGCGATGAAAAAGCCGCTGCGCTGCGCTCGTTCGGCGCCGATCATGTGGTCAACTACCGCGAACAGGATTTCTCCCGCTGGGCGATTGAAAAATACGGTAAACCTCAGCGCCGCACTTATGAGGGTGGGGTGGATGTGGTGATCAACTTTACCGGCGGCGACACCTGGCGGCCTTCATTGAAATGCCTGAAACGGGGCGGCACGCTGCTGGTATGCGGCGCGACTGCTGGCTATGACCCGCAGGAAGACCTGCGTTACGTCTGGAGTTTTGAACTGAATATTAAAGGCTCCAACAGTTTTTATACAGAAAACCTCACCGCCCTGCTGACGATGGTAGCCGAAGGCAGTATCGCTCCGCTGATCGATAGGGTTCTGCCCCTGGCGCAAGCCGCTGAAGGGCTACGCCTGATCCGCGACCGTGAAGTACTGGGCAAAGTGATCGTCACCCCCTGATTCCGGAGAAAAAAATGAACGCGCAGGACATCGAACAAAAATTACTGAACGGCCCTTATCACCAGTGGCTGGGGCTCAAAGTCACGCAGGCCGGCGAAGGGGAAATTACCCTGACGCTGCCCTTCCGGGAGGAGTTTGTTGTTAACCCGGTCGGAGGCTACATCCACGGCGGTATTCTCGCCACGCTGATTGACCTCGCCGCCGACTGGGCGCTGGCGGCATGGACCCACAGGGGCGTCCCCACGCTCAACCTGCATGTGGATTACCATCGCCCGGCCCGCGGTGACCTCACGGTGAAAGCAAAAGTGATTAAACACGGCAAACTGGCATCCAGCGCTGAAGCCTGGGTTTATGACGCCGAAGGCCGTCTGGTGGCCAGCGGACGTGGTTTGTACGCCACGCCGGCGCAGCAGGGGGCGGCATGAGTCTGAAACTGGATCATCTGGTGATCAACAGCCATTTTGCGCTGGATGATAGCGCAACGCTGTTCCGGGCGCTGGGTTTCACCTTAACCCCGCGGGGCTATCACAGCCTCGGTTCGATCAACCATTTGATCGTGTTTGCTGACCACTATCTGGAGCTGATTGGCCTGCCCGCGCAGGGGGAGCCGCTACGCCGGGAACTACTGGATACGCCGCCGGGTATTGACGGGCTGGTCTTTGCCAGCGATGACGCGGCACAGACGGAAGGCATCCTGCAGGATGCAGGGTTCAACGTGCAACCGGTACAGCATTTTTCCCGTCATGTCGCCAGCGGCGAGGAGACAGGGGAGGCTCGTTTCAGCACCGTGCGTCTGACGCCCGGAAGCTTCAGCGCAGGGAGAATCTATTTCTGCCAGCACCACACTCCGGAATGGGTGTGGCGTGACGAGTGGTTACAGCCGGGCAGAATTCAGGGACTAACCGTGGTGGCGCGAGATCCGGCAGCCACCCGCAAAAATTACGCCAGGCTGGGGGATACCGACCTGTTACAGGTGACAAGTTACGCCGCATGGCAGGCGCAATATGGTGCGCTATTGCCGCTTGCAGATGACCGCGAAAGCCGGTTTGCCTGTATCCGGATTTCCGGCGCTGACGCCGGGGCAATCGCCGCAGCGGCAGAACAACAGCATTTTCCCCTGCAACAACACCATGGCTACCTGAGCGTGGCGATCCCCGCCCTCTCGCTGGTGCTGGAGTTTAACCATGACTGATACCTTACCTGACAACCTCGGCGCCTTCCGTCCCTCCCTGCGCCACAGCGATCGGACGGCTTTTATAACCCCCCAGGCGGATGGCGCGCAGCGGGAAATAACCTTCCGACAGTTGAACGATCGGGCGGACGCCATTGGCCTCGGCCTGAAGCAATTTAACTGGCCTGCCGGAACGCGCGTGGCCATCCTGGCGCGGAATTCCATTGACTATATGGCCAGCCTGCTGGGGATTATGCGCGCCGGTTTGGTGGCGGTACCGATAAACTTTCGTTTTCCGGTCAGTACCATTGAGCGCATCCTGACGGACAGCGGCAGCTATCTGCTGCTGGGCGATGCAGAGCAGCTTGCCCGCGTCACCTGTCATCAGCCTCGCATCAGTTTTGGCGCCGAGTTGGAGGCCCTGCGACTGCCCGGAGAGCTGAACTGCTTTATCCCTGCTGACGACGATCTCGCTCTGATGCTCTACACGTCCGGTTCTACCGGGATGCCGAAAGGCGTGCGCCTGACGCATGCCAGCCACCGCTGGGTGGTGGCCACGCGTCTGGCAAACCGGGAACTGACGGGTGAGCGCGTGCTGATTGCCGCGCCGTTTTACCATATGAACGCGCTGGCGCTGGCGCTGCTGACGCTCGCAAGCCAGGTGACTACGGTGCTGCTGCCGCAGTTTACCGCCCGTGAATATCTCCGGGCGGTGGGCCACTATCGCTGCACCTGGCTCACAGCCGTCCCGCCCATGCTGGCGATGATGTTGCAGGAAAAAGATCTGCTGGCGACCAGCGATCTCTCCTGCGTACGGGTGATTCGAATGGGATCGGCGCCGGTAAGCGACGGCCTCTATCGGTCACTACGCCACTGGCTGCCGCAGGCGCGCATCATTAATGCCTACGGCACCACGGAAGCCGGACCGGTGGTCTTTGCGCCCCATCCGCAGGGGCTGACAACGCCCACAGGCTCCCCGGGCTATCCCCATCAGGCGGTCAGCGTACGGCTGCGCAACGGTGACGGCACGCTGGCGGATGAAGGCGTGCTGGAGATGAAAAGCCCGGCGCTGATGCAAGGCTATCACCAGCGTCCCGATGTGCCTGTGCCGTTTACCGATGACGGTTACTACATTACCGGCGATGTGTTCCGGCGGGATGAGCAGGGCTTTTTCTGGTTCATCGGCCGTCATGACGACATGTTCGTCTGCGGTGGTGAAAATATCTGGCCGGGCGAGGTGGAGAAACTGCTGGAAAGCCACCCTCAGGTACAACAGGCCTGTGTGGTACCGGTGGTGGACGATATCAAAGGCCAGAAGCCCGTCGCCTGGGTGATCCCTCGCGCCGGAGAAAACCTCGACCCTCAGGCGCTGAAAAGCTGGGTTCTGCAGCAGGGGCCTGCATATTTACATCCGCGCCATATCTGGCTGACGGGAGGCTTCCCGCTGGCAGGCACCAATAAAGTTGACCGCCGGGCATTACAGTCAGCGGCGGAACAACGCGTACAACAGGGGGAACAACCATGAATTTTAACTGGCATAACCCGTATCATACGCCGCGTACGCCGGTATTCGCCCGTAACATCGTCTCCACGTCACATCCGCTGGCGGCGCAGGCAGGCAATCGTATATTGCTGGAAGGCGGCAACGCGGTGGATGCCGCCATCGCCACCGCCGCCACATTGACCATCGTAGAGCCGGTGTCAAACGGGTTGGGCAGCGACGCCTTTGCGCTGATATGGGCCGACGGGCAGCTGCATGGGTTGAATGCCTCCGGCCCCGCTCCGGCTGCCTGGGACCTGAACTATTTTCATCGCCGCTACGGTGACGATACCTCTGGGCTGGCAAAACGTCCGGAACGAGGCTGGGATACCGTCACGGTGCCGGGCGCCATCGCCGGCTGGGAAGCGTTACATCGGCGGTTCGGCAAACTCCCGTTCTCCCGCCTGATGCACAGCGCCATTGATATTGCCGAACGTGGCGTAACGCTGGCGCCGATGGTGGCCCGTAAATGGCAGGCGGCCGTTCCGCTCCTTGCGCAGCAGCCTGGTTTTGCCGATGTGTTCATGCCCGATGGCCGAGCGCCGCAAACCGGGGAGTTGTTTCGTTTTCCAGCTGCCGCGAGAACTCTGCGCCTGCTGGCCGACCAGGGCGCCCGGGCGTTTTATGAAGGCGAAATGGCCGACGCCATGGTGAGCTGGTCACAGCAAACGGGAGGCAGCCTGACACTGCAGGATTTACAGGCGTATCAGCCGGAATGGGTGACGCCCGTCAGCCAGCGCTATCGCGGTTATGATGTGCATGAGATCCCCCCGAACGGGCAGGGTATTGCGGCGCTGATAGCGCTGGGCATTCTGGAACAGTTTGATCTTGCCAGCCTGGTGCTGGATGGCATTGATGCGCAGCATCTGCAAATTGAAGCGATGAAACTGGCCTTTGCCGATGTCTATCGTTACGTGGCCGATCCGAGATCAATGGAAATCACCCCCCAACAAATGCTGGACAGCAGCTACCTGCAACAGCGTGCCGCCCAAATTGACCTGACGCGCGCCAGCCTGCCCACGGCGGGAGTGCCGCGTACCGGCGGCACCGTGTATCTTACCACCGCTGACGAACAGGGCATGATGGTCTCCTTTATTCAGTCCAACTATATGGGCTTCGGTTCGGGCGTGGTGGTGCCGGAATATGGCATCAGCCTGCAAAACCGGGGAGCCGGATTCTCCAGCGATCCCAAATCAGCCAATGTGCTGGAGCCAGGAAAACGTCCCTTCCATACCATTATCCCGGCGTTCCTGACCAAAGAGGGTCAGCCACAGATGAGTTTTGGCGTCATGGGCGGCGATATGCAGCCCCAGGGCCATGTGCAAACGCTGGTCCGCATGCTGGATTTTCATCAGCAACCCCAGACGGCCTGTGATGCTCCACGCTGGAAGGTTAACCGGGATTTTACCCTCGATCTGGAAACGGGTTTTGACCCGGCAGTGGCGCAGCAGCTACAGTCCCGCGGGCATCGGCTTAAAGCCGTGGACGATCCCTATATGGATTTTGGCGCCGGGCAATTTATCTGGCGGCTGTCGGATGACCCGAATCACGGCTATGTCGCCGCCAGCGACAGCCGCCGCGACGGGCAGGCGCTGGGGTTTTGATGTAAAAGGGCTGCTCTTGTCATTTCGCCAGGCGCGGCCCTTCAAATTGGAATTGCGGATGACGGAATCCAGATGACCAGGAGATGGCGCAGCAAAAGGGCTCGGCGGCCCTACTCCAGACGTTTACGCTTAAACTGGCCGGCGTCGATGTCATACTGCTTCATCTTGCGCCACAGCGTGGTGCGCCCGATATTCAGCAGCTGCGACATCTCCTGGATGCGGCCGCTGGTCACCCTGGCGGCGTGGATAATCGCCTCTTTTTCAATGGCGCTAAACGTCAGGCTGGCGGGGAGCAGCGAAGAGGAGGTATCGCTGCCGGTACGCTCGGTAAACAGGTACTCCGGCAGGTTGCTCAGGCGCACGTGCCCGTTATCGCTGCTGATCGCGACGTTTTCAATAATGCTGTTCAGTTCAAAATCATTCCCGGGCCACGAGTAGTTCACCAGCTGCGCCAGGGCGTCGTCGTCCACCTTCAGGCGCGACGAAAAGCGCTTTTCCAGGCTCCGCAAGCGGTTATGCACCAGCGAGGTGATGCTGTTGCGCCGCGCCCGCAGCGGGGGAATAACGATCTCAAACGAGTGCAGGGCGTAGTACAGCTGGCGGCTAAAGCGGTTCTGCTCCACCAGGTTGGCGAGGTCGACGGTGGTGGTGGCGATCACCTTGACGTCCACCGGGATCAGGCGGCGGGCGTCGAGGCGGGTTAATACGCCCTGCTTAATGACCTGCAGCAGCGCCGACTGCAGCTCCGGCGCCAGGTATTCGATTTTTTCCAGAAACAGAGTACCGCCGTTGGCCAGCTCCAGCCGGCTCAGGCGACCGTTTTCGTCGTCGGTCGGCGCGCTGCCCATAAAGTCCTGCCCGAGCGCGCCGTCGGCGTACAGCTGGCAGTTCACCGCAATATAGGGCCCGCCCGCCCGCTCGCTTTCATTATGAATCGCCTGGCCGAGCAGCTCCTTGCCGACGCCCTCCTCCCCGCACAGCAGCACCGGAAAAGCGCCCCTCGCCGCCTGACGACCAAAATGAATCAGACGCCGGGTTTCCGGATCGTCCGCCGACATCTGCTCGAAGGTGTGGCTCACCTTGCCCAGCTGGCTGGTCATCAGCTGGCGCATCTGCTCCACCGGGTGCAGCAGCAGAATAAAGCTATTGCCCTGCTCTTCGACAATCGGCTTTAGCGTAATCACCGCATCGACAAACTGGTGCTGGCTTTCGAAGGTGACCTCCGCATGGTTCAGCCCGCGCGCGTGCTTAATCGCCCGGCGCAGCAGCGCCGGCAGCGTCACCAGCTCATTGATATTGCGCCCCTGGCTGGCCTGCACGTCGAGATGCAGCAGCGTCGCGGCCCGCGCGTTGAGAAACTGCAGGACCCCCTGCTCGTTCCACGCCATCACCCCGTCATCCATGCTTTCCAGCAGGCCGTACATCTGATTCAGATGGCGGTTGGACTCCGCCAGCAGGCTGTCGGTGAGCAGGGAGTTGCCCACCTCGCGGGCGATGGCGAGGGTCAGCGAGAGGTCCGACGTCGCCTGCTGCTCCGTGAGGCAGCACAGCGAGATCGAGCCAAACAGCCGGCCGTGGTTATCAAACACCGGCGTTGAGCTGAACGACCACGGCCGCAGCGCCTGCTTGAAGTGGCTGTCGCCGGCGGTTTTCACCGGCTGCCCGAGCATCGAGGCCAGGGAGAGCGCGCAGCTGCCGATAATGCTTTCCGCGCAGTAGCTGCCGTCGCGAAAGCCCAGCCCGGCAAGCTGGTCAAGGGTCTGCGGATCGCCGCAGCGGCTGAGAATACAGGCGGACTCGTCGAGGATAAACAGCCCGCAGGGACGGCTATCCATAAACTCCCAGGCGTCCTCCAGCGCGGCCTGACCTATCGTCAGCAGCGCGGTCTTGCGCCGGCAGATCGATTCAAACGTCAGCCCCTGCGCCTGGTGCGGCGCCTGCCAGGTCTCCCGCTGCATAAACTTACTGCAGCGGTGCCATGACTGGGTTATCACCGAAGAAAAGCTCTGAGTCTGCGCAGTCATATCCGTTTCCGCTGTGTTAAAAACGACCGTATTAAAAACGACAACCCCTCCGGCAGTCGCTGCCGAAGGGGAGAAAGCCCTCTTTACTCTCCAGAGAAGAGGCTTACCGGCGCGCTATCACCGCGCCAGCCACTGCTGCCCCAGCAGGTCGGCGGTGAGGATCGCGGCGTAGACGCTGCTGGCGGTCACCGGGAACGGCATATTGTGGATGGTTTCGCCCGGCGCGCAGGTTGCCTGCGCCACGGCCGCAATTTTCCCTTCAATGCCCTCCTTGACGCCCATTTGCGCAAGGGTCACCGGCAGGCCCACCTTCTGGCAGAAGTTCAGCACCGTTTCGATCTCTTCCAGCGGGCTGTTTTGCAGCACCAGCTGGGTCAGGGTACCAAACGCCACTTTTTCGCCGTGGTACAGATGGTGGCACTCTTCCAGAATGGTAAAGCCGTTATGAATAGCATGCGCCCCGGCAAGGCCGCTGCTTTCAAAGCCGATACCGCTGAGGTAGGTATTGGCTTCGACGATGCGCTCCAGGGCATCGGTCACGACCCCCGCCTGGGCGGCAAGACGCGCCTTTTCGCCCTCGGCCAGCAGCGTATCATAGCACAGGCGCGCCAGGCTTAAGGCCGCCGCCGTGGACTGGCCGCCCGCCATGCTGGTTGCTCTGGCGTCAAAACAGGCCTTCGCTTCAAACCAGGTCGAGAGCGCATCGCCCATCCCGGCCACCAGCAGGCGCACCGGCGCTTTGGCGATAATCGCCGTATCCATTACCACCATATCCGGGTTTTTCGGATAGATCAGATACTCTTCAAACTCGCCCGCTTCGCTGTAGATAACCGACAGCGCGCTGGTTGGCGCATCGGTGGAGGCGATGGTGGGGATAACCACCACCGGCAGCTTCTGGTAAAAGCCGATGGCCTTCGCCGTATCAAGCGTCTTGCCGCCGCCAATCCCCACCACGCCGCGGCAGCCGTGCTGCTGCAGAATCGCGATCAGGCGGTTAATTTCCGCATGGCTGCATTCACCGTTAAAGCGCGCGGCGTGGCAGCTGATGTTGTGGCTGTGCAGGCCGTTCAGCACCTTGTCTCCCGCCAGCTTCATGACGAAGTCGTCGGCAATCACGAAAAAGCTGTCCGCCAGGTTTTTAGCGTACTCGCCGAACAGCGTGGATGCATCAGGTCCCTGGAGATATTTGGCTGGAGATTGAATAACTTTTAGCATTCCTTTCACCCTCAAATAAGTGCATGTTTTTACATGATGAGCTCTGGCGCCGCTGCGTTCAGCCTTCTGCTAATGAGGGGAACGGGAGCGCTGCCGGAGCGATGCAATCACTGTAGGGCGAGCGGAGAACAAAAAAATATTTCGCCTTTTTGTTCGGATATGGAACAGAGAAAATATTTTTGCGTTTCATATTGAAACATTAATCACGGTGAAACGCCGGGATTGCGATCCCGATCCGCCCGTTCAGCGAAAATTTGCGCAGCAGGCAGCATAGCTCACCGGGAAATCGGCTCCTGGCCGCGAAAAAAAACTAAAAACCCGCTTCGCGATCGCCGCTTATCCGCCTCGCGGCGGTATGAAAAAAACTGCTCTGAGTCGCATTTTGCTTTTTTCTTCGCAATAAACGTTTCATTACGGAACATTTATTAGCAATCACGTTCCGGAATGAAACCCACTTCGGGCAGATTTTATTTTTCGTCAACTCAGCCAGAATCACTACATCGCCGGACAGCGCCTATCGGCCGGCGAACCCCTACGCGATGACCGCCTCCGCCAGCAGAGAGGCGGCATCGAACCACTGCGACGGAGCATGAAGATGAAAAAACTGATTAATCGTGTCGAAGACGTCCTGAGCGAACAGCTGGCGGGCCTGGCGAAGGCCCATCCCCACTTAACGCTGCATCAGGATCCGGTGTACGTCACCCGCGCCGATGCGCCGGTTGCCGGCAAGGTGGCGCTGCTCTCCGGCGGCGGCAGCGGACATGAGCCAATGCACTGCGGCTACATTGGCCAGGGCATGCTCTCCGGCGCCTGCCCGGGGGAGATCTTCACCTCGCCGACGCCGGATAAAATGTTCGAGTGCGCGATGAATATCGACGGCGGCGAAGGCGTGCTGCTGATTATCAAAAACTACACCGGCGATATTTTGAATTTCGAAACCGCCACCGAGCTACTGCATGAGAGCGGCGTCAAGGTCACCACCGTGGTCATCGACGATGACGTGGCGGTGAAGGACAGCCTCTATACCGCCGGCCGCCGGGGCGTGGCCAACACCGTGCTGATTGAAAAGCTGGTGGGCGCCGCCGCCGAACGCGGCGATTCGCTGGAAGCCTGCGCCGAGCTGGGCCGCAGGCTCAACAACCTCGGCCACTCTATCGGCGTCGCCCTCGCGGCCTGCACCGTGCCGGCCGCCGGGCAGCCCTCTTTTGAGCTCCAGGATAACGAAATGGAGTTCGGCGTCGGCATCCACGGCGAACCGGGAATTGACCGCCGCGCCTTCAGCTCTCTCGACCAGACCGTGGACGAAATGTTCGCCACCCTGCTGGAAAACGGTACCTACAGCCGCACCCTGCGCCAGTGGGATCCGCTCAAGGGCAGCTGGCAGGACGTCCAGCAGGGGAAAAAAGCGCTACAGAGCGGCGACCGCGTCATCGCGCTGGTCAACAACCTCGGCGCCACGCCGCTGTCGGAGCTATACGGCGTCTACAACCGCCTCGCCGAACGCTGCGAGGAGAGCGGGATCGCTATCGCCCGCAGCCTTATCGGCAGCTACTGCACATCTCTGGATATGGTGGGCTTTTCCATCACCCTGCTGAAGGCCGACGACGAGACGCTGGCCCTGTGGGATGCCCCCGTCCATACCCCGGCGCTGAACTGGGGCCATTAAGGAGCACAACATGTCACTGAACAGAACGCAGATCGTTAACTGGCTCTATCGCTGCGGCGAGATCTTTACCAAAGAGCGGGATTTTCTTACCGGGCTGGATAAAGAAATCGGCGACGCTGACCACGGCCTGAACATGCATCGCGGCTTCAGCAAGGTGGTGGAAAAGCTGCCTTCTATTGCCGATAAGGACATCGGTTTTATCCTTAAAAATACCGGGATGACGCTGCTTTCCAACGTCGGCGGCGCCAGCGGCCCGCTGTTCGGCACCTTCTTTATCCGCGCGGCGCAGGTAACCCAGGCGCACCAGAGCCTCAGCCTCGACGAGCTGTACCAGATGATGCGCGAAGGCGCGGACGGCGTGGTCAACCGCGGCAAGGCGGAGCCGGGGGATAAAACGATGTGCGACGTCTGGCTACCGGTCGTTGAATCATTGCGCCATTCCAGCGAGCAGCATCTGCCGATGCAGGCCGCGCTGGACGCCGCCTGCAAGCAGGCGGAGATCGCCACCCGCTCCACCATCACCATGCAGGCCCGCAAAGGCCGCGCCAGCTACCTCGGCGAGCGCAGCATCGGGCATCAGGATCCGGGCGCGACCTCGGTGATGTTTATGATTCAGGAGCTGGCTGCGGCAGCCAAAGAGTAAGGAAAAAGCGATGGTAAACCTGGTGATTGTGTCTCATAGCGCCCGGCTGGGCGAAGGCGTCGGCGAACTGGCCCGGCAGATGTTAATCGGCGACGGCTGCCGGCTGGCGATCGCCGCCGGGATTGACGATCCCGAGAGCCCGATCGGCACCGATCCCATTAAGGTGATGGAGGCCATTGAATCCGTAGCCGACGCCGATCACGTGCTGGTGATGATGGATATCGGCAGCGCCCTGCTGAGCGCCGAGACGGCGCTGGATCTTCTCGATCCGGCTATCGCCGCGAAGGTTCGCCTCTGCGCGGCCCCGCTGGTTGAAGGTACGCTGGCGGCAACGGTCAGCGCGGCAACCGGGTCAACGATCGACAAGGTTATCGAGGACGCCATGAACGCGCTGGAGGCTAAGCGCGTTCAGCTGGGGTTACCGTCGCCCGCCCAGGCCGCCCCTGAGGCGATCCCCTTTGCCGGAGATGACGACGCGCGGTCGGTTTCGGTGGTGATTAGCAACCACAACGGCCTGCACGTTCGCCCGGCCTCGCGCCTGGTGGCGGCGCTGGCCGGCTTCAACGCCGATCTGCTGCTGGAGAAAGGCGGCAAGTGCGTGGCGCCGGACAGCATCAATAAAATCGCGCTGCTGCAGGTGCGCCGCGACGACAGGCTCCGGCTGCTGGCCCGCGGGCCGGATGCCGAGGCGGCGCTGGCCGCATTCCAGGCGCTGGCGGCGGAGAACTTCGGCGAGCAGCCGGGCGCGGCCCCGGCGGCAACCGTTCCCTCCACCGGGCGCGTCCAGGGGAAGGCGCTGCTCTATCCCCTGCCGCATGCCGAGCCGCGGCGGCGAAACAGCGCCAATAGCGCCAAAGAGCAGCGGCGCCTGAAGCAGGCCATTGAGCAGACGCTGGCGGATCTCAACGCCCTGACCCGCCTGGCGGAGGAGCGCTACTCCGCCGATATCGCGGCCATTTTCTCCGGCCACCACACCCTGCTCGACGACCCGGATCTCTATGACGCCGCCTGCGCTATCCTGAGCAAGGAGCAGTGCTGCGCCGAGTGGGCGTGGTACCAGGTGCTGGTCGATCTCAGCCAGCAGTATCGCCAGCTGAGCGATAGCTATCTGCAGGCGCGCTATATTGATATCGAAGATCTTCTCCACCGCACGCTGCGCCATCTTCAGGGCCGCAGCGAGGTGCCGCTGGCGGTGAATGAACCGGTGATCGTCATCGCCGATGATATCTTCCCCTCAACCGTGGTGCAGCTCGATCCCCGGCAGGTAAAGGGGATCTGCCTGCAGGAAGGCAGCGACGTCTCCCACGGCGCGATCATCGCGCGCCAGGCCGGGATCGCCTGCCTGTGCCAGCAGGGTGACGCGCTGAAAACGCTGCGCAGCGGCGATGCCATCACCCTTGATGTCGCCGGAAGGCGCATTATCCGCGGGTAGCCCCGCTGACTTCACGCCGGAGGCGCCGTCTCCGGGGATTTTGTTTTCGCTCAACCTCCAGGAACCGTTATGTCTCAATTCTTTTTTAATCAGCGCACCAGCCTCGTCAGCGACGTTATTGAAGGGGCGATTATCGCCAGCCTGTGGAACAATCTGGCGCGGCTGGAGAGCGATCCGGCGA
The DNA here is from genome assembly GCF_030078455.1 of Klebsiella sp. Ech2A. Classification (NCBI taxonomy): domain Bacteria; kingdom Pseudomonadati; phylum Pseudomonadota; class Gammaproteobacteria; order Enterobacterales; family Enterobacteriaceae; genus Klebsiella; species Klebsiella sp. Ech2A. The sequence continues at coordinate 20,163 of NZ_JAQGFU010000007.1, forward strand.
TCCGCGTGGTCGTGCGCAGCGATCTGAATAAGAGCAACGTCGCGGTGATCTCCGGCGGCGGCTCCGGCCACGAGCCGGCCCACGTGGGCTTTATTGGTAAAGGCATGCTCACCGCCGCCGTCTGCGGCGATATTTTTGCCTCACCGAGCGTCGATGCGGTGCTGACGGCGATCCAGGCCGTTACCGGCGAAGCGGGCTGTCTGCTGATCGTTAAGAACTACACCGGCGATCGCCTGAACTTTGGCCTCGCGGCGGAGAAAGCGCGTCGCCTGGGCTACAGCGTCGAGATGCTGATCGTCGGCGACGATATTTCGCTGCCGGATAACAAGCATCCGCGCGGCATTGCCGGGACCATCCTGGTGCATAAGGTGGCGGGCTACTTCGCCGAGCGCGGCTACAACCTGGCGACCGTGCTGCGTGAAGCGCAGTACGCGGCGAACAACACCCGCAGCCTCGGCCTCGCGCTCTCCAGCTGCCACCTGCCGCAGGATGCCGAGACGGCCCCGCGCCACCATCCCGAGCAGGCGGAGCTGGGGATGGGCATTCACGGCGAGCCCGGCGCTTCGGTTATCGCCACCCAGAACAGCGCGCAGATTATGCGGCTGATGGTGGAGAAGCTGACCGCGGCCCTGCCGGAAACCGGCCGCCTGGCGGTGATGCTCAATAATCTCGGCGGCGTATCGGTCGCGGAAATGGCAATCCTCACCCGCGAGCTGGCGAACACGCCGCTCCATCAGCGTATTGACTGGCTGATTGGCCCGGCGTCTCTGGTCACCGCTCTGGATATGAAAGGCTTCTCGATCACCGCGATCGTGCTGGAAGAGAGCATTGAGAAAGCGCTGCTCTCCGAGGTGGAAACCGCCAGCTGGCAGAAGCCGGTCCAGCCGCGCGCCGTCGGCGTCATGCCCTGCTCGCTGCGCAGCAGCCGCGTCGAGTTCCAGCCTTCAGACAATAGCCTCGTGGCGGGCTACGTCGGAACGGTGACCGCAACGCTGTCTGACCTTGAGGCCCACCTCAACGCGCTGGACGCCAAAGTCGGCGACGGTGACACCGGGTCGACCTTCGCTGCGGGCGCGCGCGACGTGGCCGAGCTGCTGCGTCGCCGGCAGCTGCCGCTCGCCGACCTCTCCACCCTGTTTGCGCTGATCGGCGAACGCCTGACCGTGGTGATGGGCGGCTCCAGCGGCGTGCTGATGTCTATTTTCTTTACCGCCGCCGGGCAGAAGCTGGAACAGGGCGCCGGCGTCGCCGAAGCGCTCAACGCCGGCCTGGCGCAGATGAAGTTTTACGGTGGGGCGGACGAAGGCGATCGCACCATGATTGACGCGCTGCAGCCGGCGCTGGCCTCGCTGCTGGCCGCGCCTGACAATCTGCAGGCGGCGTTTGCTGCGGCCGAAGCCGGCGCGGAAAGCACCCTTCACGCCAGCAAAGCCAACGCCGGGCGCGCGTCGTATCTCAACAGCGACAGCCTGCTGGGCAATATGGACCCGGGCGCTCACGCGGTGGCGATGGTGTTTAAGGCCCTGGCGGGGAAATAGAAGCAGTCAGACATTCCCGCCGGTGCCGCGGCTCCGGCGGGAATGCTGGGAATGCTGGGAATGCAGAGAATACAGGAAGTTTTTGGTCAGGTAGCCCGGGCAGAGCAGTCGCCGCAGCCCGGGACTTCGCTACATTGACTACTTACTGTGCCAGTAGGCCTGGGAGCGCACCAGCTGCGGGTCAATCTCGTCCCCTTTAAAGCGCTCGAGCAGCGATTTCACCACCGCTCCTTCGCCGGTCACCCAGATAAAGTAATCCTCCGCCGGGACGCTCACCTGCGCCAGACGCTCGGCCACCGCGGCGGGGTTATGGCCCACCACCCACTCAATATTGAAGCCGTCAAACTCCGCCAGATAGTCTTTATAAGACGCATCGCCGATGGTGACGATCGCCGTTACCTGCGGCGGAACCGGCAGCTGGCTTAATGCCCGCAGGCGACGAAGCAGCGCGGGCATGCCGGACTCATCGCCAACGTACAGCTGCCAGGCGTAGTCTTCCGGCACCACCAGCGAACCGCGCGGCCCGCCAATCACCAGCTTATCGCCGACGCTTGCCGCCAGCGCCCAGCGGCTGGCGATACCGCCGTCATGAATAAAGAAATCATAGGCCAGCTCGTGGCGTTCGGCATCGTACAGCGGCGTGTAGTCGCGGCTCGCCGGGCGCACGCCCTCGCCCCAGTTAATGCCTTCATCCGTCACCTGCGGCGGCGTAAAGGTCGCACCCTCCTGCGGGAAAAAGAGCTTGGTGTGGTCATCAAAACCCTGCGAAACGAAACCATCCAGCGCGTCGCCTCCCAGCACGATGCGCTGGAAGCCAGCGCTCACGCGCTCCACGCGCAGCACGGTGAGCTCGCGGAAACGGAGTTCGTTTTGTACGCGCTGCGGGTACTGCGTTTTTTTCATTGTTGTCATCATCGGCGGCCTTCGTGAAATTAAATAGATATATCTAAACTTGCTGCAAATGATAATGATTGCCATTAAAAAAGAATGCAAGATCTTTTTTGATATAGTCAGACTAAAAGACATAAAAATCCAAAAAATAGAATAAATACATTAACTATCAATAAATTAAAAAACACACAGCGATTAGCATTGCCACAACAAGCAATTTAGATATAAATTAGATATATCAGAAATTAACAGGAGATAAGGATGCGAAATCATCATGAAGAGGACCACGACTCGCGCGAGCACCACGCTGAACGCGGCGGGCGCAGAGGCGGCGGGCGGCGCCAGCGCTTCTTCGGCCACGGCGAGCTGCGGCTGGTTATCCTCGATATCCTCAGCCGCAGCGCCAGCCACGGCTACGAGCTGATCAAAGAGATAGAGGGCCTGACCCAGGGCAACTACAGCCCGAGCCCCGGCGTTATCTACCCCACCCTCGACCTGCTGCAGGATCAGGGGCTGATCGGCGTTGCAGAGGAAAACGGGCGTAAAAAAATCTCGATTAGCGAAGAGGGTCGCCGCCTGCACGCGGAAAACCAGCAGTCCCTGGCCGACATTCGGGAGCGTCTTCAGGCGCGGATGGTCGGCTGCGAGCTGCGTAAAAATCCGCAGATGAAGCGGGCGCTGGAAAATTTTAAAGCCGTGCTGGATTTGAAAGTGAATCAGCAGGCCATCAGCGAAGCGCAGCTAAAGCAGATTATTGCCGTCATCGACCGCGCGGCGATGGAGATCTCCCAGCTCGATTAAGCCGCCGCCAGCCGGCCCTTTTCTGCCCCAGCGTTGGGCAAAGCGCACCGCGGCGAAGCACGCGGCGCTTAGCCCGCGGAGCGCATGCTGCGTCCGCTCAGGAGTAAAGCATGCCAATAATATCGCCATAAGATTAAATATTGCGCAATTGCGCTTTCACGCTGCGTTTATCCCGATTTTCAGCTCCTGCACCGAAGTGGCGTAATCCCTGCAATACTTAACTCAGTATCATGTGATACGCCCATCCCAGGAGCCCACTTTGAACAGGTTACCTTCCAGCGCATCGGCTCTGGCCTGCAGCGCACACGCACTGAATCTCATTGAGAAGCAAACGCTCGATCATGAGGAGATGAAAGCACTTAACCAGGAGGTCAGAGAGTATTTTAAAGAGCACGTGAATCCGGGGTTTTTAGCGTATCGAAAATCTGTTACCGCTGGCGGGGATTACGGAGCCGTAGAGTGGCAGGCGGGAAGTTTAAATACGCTTGTCGACACTCAGGGACAGGAGTTTATTGATTGCCTGGGTGGCTTTGGAATTTTTAATGTAGGGCACCGTAATCCAGTCGTTGTTTCCGCCGTAGAGCACCAGCTCGCTAAGCAACCTCTTCATAGTCAGGAACTGCTCGATCCGCTGCGGGCCATGCTGGCCAAAACGCTGGCGGCCCTGACGCCGGGCAAGCTGAAGTACAGCTTCTTTTCCAATAGCGGAACCGAGTCGGTCGAAGCAGCGCTGAAGCTCGCTAAAGCCTATCAGTCCCCGCGCGGCAAGTTTACCTTTGTCGCCACCAGCGGCGCTTTCCACGGCAAATCGCTGGGCGCGTTGTCCGCTACCGCCAAATCGACGTTCCGTAAGCCGTTTATGCCGCTGCTGCCGGGATTCCGTCACGTGCCGTTTGGCGACATCAACGCCATGCGCACGCTGCTCAGCGAGTGTAAAAAAACCGGCGATGACGTCGCGGCGGTGATCCTTGAGCCAATTCAGGGCGAAGGCGGGGTGATCCTGCCGCCGCCGGGCTATCTCCCCGCGGTGCGTAAGCTGTGCGACGAGTTTGGCGCGCTGCTGATCTTCGACGAAGTGCAGACCGGCATGGGCCGCACCGGCAAAATGTTTGCCTGCGAGCATGAAAACGTTCATCCGGATATTCTGTGCCTTGCCAAGGCGCTCGGCGGCGGCGTGATGCCGATTGGCGCGACGGTTGCCACCGAAGAGGTCTTCTCGGTGCTGTTCGATAATCCGTTCCTGCACACCACCACCTTCGGCGGTAACCCGCTGGCCTGCGCCGCGGCGCTGGCGACGGTCAACGTTCTGCTGACGGAGAATCTGCCGGCGCAGGCCGAGCAGAAAGGCGACCTGCTGCTGGATGGCTTCCGCCTGCTGGCTCGCGAGTATCCGGAGCTGGTGAACGAAGTCCGTGGTAAAGGGATGCTGATGGCCATTGAGTTCGTGGATAACGAAATCGGCTATGACTTTGCCAGCCTGATGTTCCGCCAGCGGGTGCTGGTGGCCGGCACCCTGAACAACGCGAGGACGATCCGCATCGAACCGCCGCTGACGCTGACCCTTGAGCAGTGCGAGCTGGTGCTGAAGGCGGCGCGTAACGCGCTGGCCGAGCTGCGGGTATCGGTGGAAGAGGCCTGACGATAGCCAACAAAAAGCCCGGTGGAAGCGATATTCACCGGGCTTTTTTACGCCTGCCGATCAGCTTCCCGATGCTATTCCGGCAGCAGACCAATAAAGCTGCGCTTCTGCCGCGGCTGCGACATCATCTCATCCAGCTTCTCGACGCAGGCCAGATAGTGCGGCGTTTTTTTGTGCGCCAGCACCGCGTCCTCATCTTTATAGGCCTCATAGATAAAAAACCGCGTCTTGACCTCCGGGTCCTGCAGGACGTCGAAGCGCAGGTTGCCCGGCTCCTGCAGGGCGCCTTCATGGTTCGCGCGAAAGACGTCGAGAAACTCGTGCACCCGCTCCGGTTTGATATTAATTTCTACCAGCGTCACGTTCATTTCAGCTCCCCCTGCTTCTCCTCCTGCCAGAACTGATACGCTTCGCGGGCGCTCATATTCTCGTGCACCACTTTCTTCACGGCCTTCAGCATCGCGCGCGGCGCGCTGGACTGGAAAATATTGCGCCCCATATCGACGCCGGACGCGCCCTGGTCAATCGCCCGCCAGCACATCTCCAGCGCCTCCTGCTCCGGAAGCTTTTTGCCGCCGGCGATCACGATCGGCACCGGGCAGCTGGCGGTCACTTTTTCAAAGCCCTCTTCAACGAAATAGGTTTTTACGAACTGCGCCCCCATCTCGGCGGCGATGCGGCTGGCCAGCGAGAAATAGCGCGCGTCGCGGGTCATCTCTTTACCGACCCCGGTAACCGCCAGCACCGGCATGCCGTAACGGTTCCCGGCATCCACCAGCTTAATAATATTGCCGATCGACTGATGCTCGTATTCGCTACCGATATAGACCTGCGCCGCGACCGCGCAGACGTTGAGGCGCAGCGCGTCTTCCATCGTTACCGCCACGCACTCGTTGGAAAGCTCGCTGAGGATTGAGTTGCCGCCGGAGGCGCGCAGCACCACCGGCTTATTGGTGGCCGCCGGTACCGTGCTTCTTAGGATCCCGCGGGTACACATCAGCACGTCGGTCTCAGCAAACAGCGGGGCGATGGAGAGATCGATCCGCTCCAGCCCGGTGGTCGGCCCCTGAAAATAGCCGTGGTCGAAGGCCAGCATCACCGTGCGGTTGCTTTGCGGGTTAAAGATGCGCGCCAGCCGGGACTGCATCCCCCACTCCAGCGATCCGCAGCCCTTCAGCCCGTAGAGCACGTTCTGCTGCGGTCGGTCCAGGCCAAAATCTTTCCCCTCTTTGATATCGTCTAAATCTGCCATTTCATCCCCCGTCAGAAGTCGTAGTTGTTGATGTTCTCTTTGGTGAACACCACGCGCTCCGGCAGCAGCACGATGCCGTTGCCTTTCGCCTCATACTGATAGCCCTGGACGCTGTTTGGCTCGACCTTCAGCGTTCCGATATCTTTCACCTCCACGCTGTCACCGACGTTAAGATCGCCTTTTTTCAGCAGACGATCGGCGACGTTAACCGCAATTTTGCCCTGCTGAACCACATCCCACAGGCCGAAAGCCTTCACCGTGCCGCGCTCAACGTACGGGCGCATAACGTTCGGGGTGCTAAAGCCAACGATCGCCACCCCCTGACGCTTAAGGTTCTCCGCCGCCTGCGCCGCCGCCGGGAGCGCGTTGGCGTCCGGGGCGATAATGGCGTCGAGATCCGGGTAGGCTTTTAAGATGCCCTCGGCGGTTTGCAGCGATTTGGTGGCGTCGTTATAGCCGAACTGGGTGGTCACCACTTCCCACTGCGGGTGCTCTTTGGCAATCTTCGCTTTGGCCTCTTTGACCCACTGGTTCTGGTCGGTCACCGTCGGGCTGGAGTAGAAGAACGCCACCTTAGCGGCCGGTTTGGTTACCTGCTTCGAGGCCATATCCACCAGCAGGCCGCCGAGCTGCTGCGGGGTGCCCTGGTTGATATAGATGCTGCGGCACTCGGGTTTGGTATCGGAGTCCCAGGTCAGCACCTTCACGCCGCGCTGCATCGCGCGCTTGAGCGCCGGACACAGGCCGTCCGGCGATACGGCGGAGACGATAATCGCGTTGTAGCCCTGGTTGACGAAGTTGTTGATCAGCTGCACCTGGCCGGAGACGCTCGGTTCGGTCGGGCCATCGTAGGTCACGTCAACCCCCAGCGCCTTGCCCGCCTCTTTGGCGCCGTTGCCGCCGCTGGTAAAGAAGCCCACGCCGACGAGTTTAGGAATAAAGGCAATGCGGTCTGCGGCCTGGGCGGTCGCCACGCTCAGCGCCAGCGCCAGGGCGCTCGTTTGCAGGATTCGTTTGGTTTTCATCGTATGTTTATGCTCCGATTGTTTTATGCGCGAGAAAGGCGTCGCCAGGTCATTCGCACCCATTCACGGTGCAGGCTCAGCGAGCGCCCCATCACCACCACAACCAACAGCGCCCCTGACAGCGCGCTCGACACCTGGTTGGGGATGCCGACCATCTGTAAACCTTGTTGTAAATATCCCACCAGCAGCGCCGCCAGCGCCGTGCCGATAATGGAACCTGAACCGCCGTAGATATTCGCCCCGCCAAGCACCGCGGCGGTCAGCGCCGGCATCAGCAGATCGCGGCCGAGGTCCGATCGCGCCGAGCCAAAATAGGAGACCATCACCAGCGCGGCGATGGCCGAGGCCACGCCCACCAGGCCATACAGCACGTACGGCATGCCGTTCACCGACAGCGCGGCATAGCGCGCGGCGCGCGGGTTTTGCCCGAGCAGAAACAGGTGGCGGCCAAAGCGCCCGCGGTGGGCCAGCAGCCAGAAGAAGAAGGTGATAACGATAAACAGCACCAGCGGCAGCGGCAGGCCGAACAGGGTCAGGTTGGCGAAGGCGGTGAAGGCGTCGGGGAAGCCGCCAATCCCTTCATAGCCGGTCGCGCCCGCCATGCCGGAGAGTAGCAGCGCCCCGCCGCCGTAGAGGTAGAGGGTGCCGAGGGTGATCACCAGCGGGCTGATGCCGGTGTAGTGGATCAGCGCCGCGTTAATCAGCCCGCACAGCAGGCCGAGCGCCAGGGTGAGCGGAATGGCCAGCCCCAGCGGCCAGCCCGCCTGCATCATCACCCCCAGCGCGATGGCGCACAGGCCGATGGTCGAGCCGAGCGAAATATCGATGCCGCCGCTAATGATTACCAGCGTCAGCGGCAGGGCGACAATGCCGATACAGATAAAATCGCTGGTGCTGAACAGCAGCATATTGATATCCAGCATCCGCGGGTTAATGGCCCCGAACAGCAGAATTTCCACCACCAGCAGCGCCAGCAGCGCGCTTTCCCAGCTGAGCTTCATCACGCCACCTCTTTGTTTTTACGCTTTGTGAACGGGGCCACGCCCTTTCCCCCCTTGTTACCGGGCTGAAAGCGGGCATATTTCAGCGCCCGCTGGTGGCGGCTCAGCGCCTGGCGCAGCCGCCCGTCGAGCACCAGCACGCCGAGCAGCACCAGGCCGGCAATAAAGTCGTTCCACCAAGCCGGGAGCCTGAGCAACACCAGCACGGTATCAATCTGAGTAAGGAAGAAGGCGCCGAGAAACGCGCCGATGAGCGTCCCGGTGCCGCCGAGCAGGGAAATACCGCCGAGCACGCAGGCGGCGATGGCCTTCATCTCCAGCCCGCTGCCGGTCTGGTTGGGCACGAAGCCAATCTGGGCGGCAAAAACGACGCCGGCGCAGGCGGCCAGCATGCCGTTAAGGGTGAAAGCGATCATCCGCGTGCGGTTTACCGCCACGCCCAGCTGGCGCGCGGCGGTCAGGTTGTCGCCGACGGCGTAGAAATCGCGGCCGGCGGCGGTGCGCGACAGCATCCAGGCGCCGGCCAGCAGCAGAACCAGCACCAGCCAGCCCAGCGGCGAGACGCCGATAAACGCCGGCTCCGAGAGCGACTTGAGGCTATCCGGCAGGCCTTCGATCCATTTGCCGCCGGTCCACAGCAGCATCACCCCGCGATACAGCCCGAGGGTGCCAAGGGTGGCGACAATCGCCGGAATGCGCAGCCCCACCACCAGCAGGCCGTTAAAGGCCCCCGCCAGGGCGCCAATGGCCAGCGCAAACGCGATGGCCGCCGTCAGGCCGTAGCCGCCGTTGAGCGCCACGCCCACCGCGATGGCGCTCAGGCCGACGGTAGAACCGACGGAAACGTCGATGTTGCGGGTCAGCATCACCAGCGTCGCCCCCAGCGCCAGCAGGCAGAGGATCTGCGAGCTGGCGAAGATCATGCCCAGGGTCTGCAGGCTGAAGTAGGCCGGGTTGAGCGCCACCAGCCCGGCAAACAGCACCACGATGGCGAGAAAAGCGCTCAGTTCGCGATTTTTCAATAACGTTTTCATGCCGCGCCTCCAAATGCCAGCGTCATCATGCGTTCAACGGTCACCGCCCGGCGCGCCAGCTCGCCGCTCTGTCGGCCCTGATGCATCACCAGCACCCGGTCGGCCAGGCCAACAAACTCGTCCAGATCGCTGGAGATCATCAGCACCGCCACGTTCTGCGCGGCGACGCTTTTCAGCAGCTGGTAGATATCGGCGCGGGCGGAAACGTCCACGCCGCGCGTCGGCTCGTCAACGATCAGCAGCAGCGGATTGGCCTCAAGGCAGCGCGCCAGCAGCACCTTCTGCTGGTTACCGCCGGAGAGGGTGCGCACCGGCTGGTCGCTATCGGCAAATTTGATCCCCAGCGCCCGGTGATAGCGCTCCACCACCGCCGCCTCGCGTTTATTCTGCTGCCACAGCGACGGCTGGTTAAACATCACCGTGTTCCAGCGCACCGGCGCGTCGAGAAACAGCCCGGAAACCTGACGATCTTCCGGCAGATAGACCAGCCCGGCGGCCAGCCGCGCCCGGGTGCTGGCGTCGCTGATATCGCGGTTCTCCAGCCAGACCCGCCCCGCGCGCGGCCGCCGCAGGCCGTAAAGGGTTTCGGCAAATTCGGTGCGTCCGGATCCCACCAGCCCGGCGAGACCGACGATCTCCCCGGCGTAGATCTCAAGGCTTAGATCGATAAAGCCCTCGCCGGTGAGATCCTCCACCCGCAGCACCGGGAAGTCCTGCGGCTGGGTACGTCGGTTGCCCGGCAGCGCCAGCCATAGCTTCTGCGTATCGCTAAGGGCGTGCTCCCGGTCGGCGGGCGTCATGGCGCTCACCAGCTGATTGTCGCTGTAGTCGGCGGTGTGCCCGCTCAGCACCACCGCGCCGTCGCGCATGACCGAGACGTGGCTGGCGATCTGGCGGATCTCCGGCAGCTTGTGGGAGATAAAGACGATGCCGACGCCAAGATCCTGCAGCGCGCGGATCTGGCAAAACAGACGCGCCGTTTCGCCCGGCGTTAAGGAGGCGGTGGGCTCATCGAGGATCAGGATCTGCGCTTTGCGCATCAGGCCGCGCAGGATCTCGACCATTTGCTGATCCGCCACCTCAAGGGTGCTGGCCGCCGCGTCGAGATTCAGCTGGCAGCTGAGCTGCTGCAGCTTTTCCTGCAGCTGCGCGGCGCTATCGGCACGCTTCGGCAGACGGAACAGAATGTTTTCCCGCACCGTCAGGTTGGGGAACAGCATCGGCTCCTGCGGCACCAGATAGACGCCCTGCTGATGGGCCAGCGCGGGGGTCAGGCGCGTAAAGGTGCTGCCGCCGAGGACCAGTTCGCCGCTGTCGGGGGTTTCTACGCCGGCGACAATCTTCATCAGCGTCGATTTCCCGGCGCCGTTGCCGCCCATCAGGGCGTGCACCTGGCCGGAAAATAACGTGAAATCAATCGCCTTCAGCACGCTAATGCCGGAGAACTGTTTGCAGATTTGGCGGGCTTCAAGCAGTGGCTTCATTATCACGCCTCGATTTGAACAAATGATTTTTTAATTTAATAATGTTCAAAAGCGTAGACCCTGAACTATATTTACAACCGTGCGAGGATCACAGTTTTATGCTTTAGATCGTTTGGAAAAAACCAGCGAAAAGCCAAAGATCGGTTTTGCCGGCCGGCTCACATTTTCCGACCGTGCAATAGCGAACATATGATCTAAATTTTTATAAGAGTTCACTTTATGAGCGAAAAACGCATTACGGAAGAGAGCCGCTACGCCGGGCTGGCGCTAGCCGAGGAAGAGCTGGTGGCGCGGGTGGCCTGGTGCTACTACCACGACGGCCTGACGCAGAACGACATTGGTGAACGTCTGGGGCTGCCGCGGCTGAAGATCTCCCGGCTGCTGGAAAAAGGCCGCCAGTCCGGGGTGATCCGCGTGCAGATCAACTCCCGCTACGAAGGGTGCCTGGCGCTGGAGACCGAGCTGCAGCGGCGTTTCGATCTGAAGATTGCGCGCGTGCTTCCGGCGCTGAACACCCCGCCGATGAACACCCGCCTGGGGATCGGCGCGGCGCAGTCGCTGATGGGCGTACTGGCGCCGGGGCAGCTGCTGGCGGTCGGTTTCGGCGAGGCGACCATGAGCTGCCTGCAGCATCTGAGCGGCTTTATCAGCTCTCAGCAGGTGCGGCTGGTGACCCTTTCCGGCGGCGTAGGTCCTTACATGACCGGCATCGGCCAGCTGGACGCCGCCTGTAGCGTCAGCATTATCCCGGCGCCGCTGCGGGTCTCCTCCGCCGACGTCGCCGAGATCCTGCGTCGGGAGTCGAGCGTACGCGACGTGATCCTCGCCGCCACGGCGGCGGATGCGGCGGTTGTGGGCATCGGGGCTATCGACCAGCGCCGCTACGCCACCATCCTGCGCTCCGGCTATATCAGCGAAGGCGAACAGCTGATGTACGCCCGCAAAGGGGCGATAGGCGACATTTTAGGCTATTTCCTGCAGGCCGACGGCAGGCGGGTTGAGGGGCTGGAAATTCACCGGGAACTGCTCGGCGTGACCCTCGACGAGCTGGCGCAGCTGCCAACCATCGTCGGCGTTGCCGGAGGAACGGAAAAAGCGCAGGCGATTTACGCGGCCCTGATCGGCAAGCGGATTAATGGCCTGGTAACGGAAGAGACAACAGCACGCGCGGTGCTCACGCTGGCCTCCTGACGGCCCTGCGCCGCGCAACACCAGCGAGGCGCATGTCATGAGTTACCTGTTAGCGTTAGATGCCGGGACCGGCAGCATTCGGGCGGTGGTTTTCGATCTTGCGGGGCGCCAAGTGGCGGTCGGTCAGGCCGAATGGAAGCACCTGAGCGTGGAAAATGTCCCCGGCTCGATGGAGTTCGACCTTAGCACTAACTGGCAGCTGGCCTGCCAGTGCATCCGCCAGGCGCTCGCCGCCGCTCACCTCGGCGCGGCGGATATTCAGTCCGTCGCCTGCTGCTCCATGCGAGAAGGGATCGTTTTATATGACCGCAACGGCGAGGCCATCTGGGCCTGCGCCAACGTCGACGCGCGCGCCAGCCGAGAGGTGGCGGAGCTCAAAGAGATCCACGATTTCCGCTTTGAGTCCGAAGTGTATGAAGTTTCCGGCCAGACCCTGGCGCTCAGCGCCATGCCGCGCCTGCTGTGGCTGGCCCACCATCGCCCGGATATCTATCGCCAGGCGGCCACCGTCACCATGATTAGCGACTGGCTGGCGGCAAAACTCTCCGGCGAGCTGGCCGTCGACCCGTCCAACGCCGGCACCACCGGGATGCTCGATCTCTTCAGCCGCGACTGGCGCCCGGCGCTGCTGGATATGGCCGGGCTGCGCGCCGATATGCTCTCGCCGGTGAAAGAGACCGGCACGCTGCTGGGGGCGGTCACCGACGCCGCGGCCCGGCAGTGCGGGCTGCGGGCGGGCACGCCGGTGGTAATGGGCGGCGGCGACGTGCAGCTGGGCTGCCTCGGCCTCGGGGTGGTGCGCGCGGGGCAAACCGCGGTGCTGGGAGGCACCTTCTGGCAGCAGGTGGTCAACCTGCCGCAGCCGCGTACCGACCCGGAGATGAATATTCGCGTCAATCCCCACGTCATTCCCGGCATGGCCCAGGCGGAGTCGATTAGCTTCTTTACCGGCCTCACCATGCGCTGGTTCCGCGACGCCTTCTGCGCCGAAGAGAAGCTGGTGGCCGAGCGCCTCGGCGTTGACGCCTACTCCCTGCTGGAGGAGATGGCCAGCCGGGTGCCCGCCGGCTCCCACGGAGTGATGCCGATCTTCTCCGATGCGATGCATTTTAAGCAGTGGTACCACGCCGCGCCGTCGTTTATTAACCTCTCCATCGACCCGGAAAAGTGCAATAAGGCGACCCTGTTCCGCGCCCTGGAAGAGAATGCGGCGATTGTCTCGGCCTGCAATCTCGCGCAGATCTCCCGCTTCTCGGGGGTCACCTTCGATAGCCTGGTGTTCGCCGGCGGCGGGTCGAAGGGCGCGCTGTGGAGCCAGATCCTCAGCGACGTCACCGGCCTGCCGGTGCGCGTCCCGGTGGTACGCGAGGCCACCGCCCTCGGCTGCGCCATCGCCGCCGGCACCGGCGCCGGGCTGTACGCCGACATGGCGGCGACGGGTGAAAAGCTGGTGGGCTGGCATCGGGAGTTTACGCCTGACCCGGCGCACCGCGATCTCTATCAGGAGATGATGAGCAAATGGCAGTCGGTCTACGCCGACCAGCTCGGGCTGGTGGACAGCGGACTAACCACCTCCATGTGGCAAGCGCCGGGGCTGGAGCCGGCTACGCGCCGCCATCGGGCCTAGCCTACCGGCAGCCCGCCGTCGCAGAGCCGATGGCGCGGCTGCCGCGCATCATTCTTTGAATCCCATCACAATCGCCGCACTCCCCTTTTCCCTTTTTTCCCACGACGGCTAAATTAGTAACTCATCCGACCACATAACAATAATGTTACATATTCGTCACTGGAAGCCATTATGAGCCACTATCCGTCGTTATTCGCTCCGCTCGACCTGGGCTTTACCCAGCTTAAAAACCGCGTGCTGATGGGCTCCATGCATACCGGGCTGGAGGAACACGCCGACGGCGCGGAGCGGCTGGCGGCCTTTTACGCCGAGCGCGCCCGCCACGGGGTCGCGCTGATTGTGACCGGCGGCGTGGCGCCCGCCGCCTCCGGCGTTACGATGGCCGGCGGCGCGGTGCTCAACGACGCCAGCCACCTTGGGCATCACCGGCACATTACCGACGCGGTGCACCGCGAAGGCGGCAAAATCGCCCTGCAGATCCTGCATACCGGCCGCTACAGCTACCAGCCGCAGCTGGTGGCCCCTTCGCCGCTGCAGGCCCCCATTAACCGCTTTACCCCGCACGCCCTGAGCCACGACGAGATTCTGCAGCTGATCGACGATTTTGCCCTCTGCGCCCAGCTGGCGCGGGAAGCAGGCTACGACGGCGTCGAAGTGATGGGCTCGGAAGGCTACCTGATCAACGAATTTCTCGCCGCGCGCACCAACCACCGCGACGACGGCTGGGGCGGCGACTACGCTCAGCGCATGCGCTTTGCCGTCGAGGTCGTGCGGGCCGTGCGCCAGCGCGCGGGCGCCGACTTTATTATTATTTATCGCCTGTCGATGCTCGACCTGGTGCACGACGGCAGCACCCTGCCGGAAGTGATTATGCTGGCAAAAGCCATTGAGGCGGCGGGCGCAACGATTATCAACACCGGCATCGGCTGGCACGAGGCGCGCATTCCGACCATCGCCACGCCGGTGCCGCGCGGCGCCTTTAGCTGGGTGACCCGCAAGCTGAAAGGCGCGGTGTCGATTCCGCTCATCACCACCAACCGAATTAACGATCCGCAGGTGGCGGAGGCGATCCTCGCCCGCGGCGACGCCGATATGGTATCGATGGCCCGCCCTTTCCTCGCCGACGGTGAATTCCTGACGAAAGCGCAAAGCGGCCGGGCGGATGAGATCAATACCTGCATCGGCTGCAACCAGGCCTGCCTCGATCGGATCTTCGCGGGCAAAGTGACCTCCTGTCTGGTCAACCCGCGCGCCTGCCACGAAACCCTGATGCCGGTCATCCCCGCCGCCGCGCCGAAGCGGCTGGCGGTGGTTGGCGCGGGCCCGGCCGGGCTGGCCTTTGCCGTCAACGCCGCCTCACGCGGGCATCATGTGACGCTGTTCGACGCGCAAAAGGAGATCGGCGGCCAGTTTAATATCGCGAAGCAGATCCCCGGCAAAGAGGAGTTCTATGAAACCCTGCGCTACTACCGACGGATGCTGGATCTGACCGGCGTCGATCTGCAGCTGAATACGCCGATCGACGCCGATCGGCTGATGGCGTTTGACGAGACGATCCTCGCCACCGGTATCGTCCCGCGGATGCCGGATATCGACGGCATTACTCATCCGAAGGTGCTGAGCTATCTCGACGTGCTGCGCGATAAGGTGCCGGTGGGCGACAGCGTGGCGATTATCGGCTGCGGCGGCATCGGCTTTGATACCGCGATGTACCTCAGCCAGCCGGGGCCCGCCACCAGCCAGGATATTGCCAGCTTCTGCGAGGAGTGGGGAATTGATACCAGCCTGCAGAGCGCGGGCGGGCTGCGGGCGGAAGGCGCCCGGCTGCCGAAAAGCCCGCGCAGGATCGTCATGCTTCAGCGTAAAGCCGGTAAGCCCGGCGATGGCTTAGGCAAAACCACCGGCTGGATCCACCGCGCCACCCTGCTGGCTCGCGGCGTGAAAATGATCCCGTCGGTAAGCTATCAGAAGATCGACGATGAGGGGCTGCACGTGACGATCGACGGCGAAGCGCAACTGTTCAGCGTCGATCGGGTGATTATCTGCGCCGGCCAGGAGCCGAAGCGCGAGCTGGCGGATCCGCTGCGGGCGGCGGGGAAAACGGTGCATCTGATAGGCGGCTGCGACGTGGCGACGGAGCTCGATGCCCGCCGCGCGATTGCTCAGGGAACCCGGCTGGCGCTGGAGATTTAGCGGCGATAGCCCGGCGGCGCAGCGCCTTTGCGGGCAACCGCCGCCGGCAGGTCAGTGAATCAGCGCAGCCTGCGCGCCTTCACCGCTTTCAATACCACGAACTTATTGTTGGTGGCGACGGTGGTGCAGTTGCCGAAGATTTTCTTCAGCTTATGGAAATAGTCCAGGTGACGGTTCGCCACAATGTACAGCTCGCCGTTGATCTTCAGGCAGCGGCGCGCGTGGTGGAACATCTCCCAGGCGATATTATCCGTCAGCGCATGCTTCTGGTGGAACGGCGGGTTGCACAGTACGGCGTTGAAGCGGAAAGGCTCCACGCCCGACAGCGCGTTGTTAATCATAAATTCGCAGCGGTCCAGCGCTTCCGGCATGTTGGTTTCAACGTTCAGGCGGCTGGAGGCAACGGCCATCGGCGATTCATCCACGAACACCACGCTGGCCTGCGGGTTTTTCTCCAGCAGCGTCAGGCCAACCACGCCGTTGCCGCAGCCGAGATCGACAATCTCGCCTTCGAGGTTGGAAGGAAGATGCTCAATAAAGAAGCGCGCGCCAATATCCAGCCCGGTACGGGAGAAGACGTTCGCATGGTTGTGGATTGTCCAGTCGGTGCCGTCCAGCTTCCAGCTCAGGGTTTCCGAAGCATCGGCCAGCGCGGGCGCGCTGAAGGTGCAGTTAATCAGGCGCGCTTTCTTCCAGGCCAGAGTCGTGGTAGTCGGACCCAGCACCTTTTCAAACAGCTCCAGCGTCGAGGTATGGATATCCCGTGCCTTGGCTCCCGCGATAATGCGGGTTTGCGGCGTCACCACCAGGCGCAGCGCGCGCAGCTGCTGCTCCAGCAGCGCCATCGTTTTCGGCACTTTTATCAGCACCACGCCCGGCGCCTGCGGATATTCGGCGGTGCTGTCGAGAAACTTAACGCTGGATTCAGCAATATCGTTATGGCGCAGGTTCTCACGAGTGGCGAGCTCGGTGAGGTACGAGTCGCCGATGCTGTAGGGCGTATGTTCGGCCAGCGCGCAGCTCAATGCGCCGAAGGTGTCGTTCAGAATCAGGACCGGGCCGTTAATCTCCGTATCGTCCAACTGCTGCAGCAGGTATTCATCCGCCGCTTCCCACGCCAGCAGCGGGTTAACGTCGTCCGTTTCCGGGAAACGTTTCAGTGTCAGTGAACGGAAACCGTTGTCTAAGTGGCTCATCGGCCCTCCTGAGTGGTAAAATTTTGGCGTTATCCCTGAAAAGGGTGCGTGAGTATACCCTTTTTATTTTTTATTTGGGGCTTTGATGAGTCAACTAACTTACCTGCAGGGCTATCCGGAGAGTTTACTCTCCCAGGTGCGCACATTAATTGCCGAGCAGCGCCTTGGCGCGGTGCTGGAAAAACGCTATCCGCAGAGCCACGACGTCAACAGCGATAAGGCGTTGTATCAATATACCCAGGATCTGAAAACCCGCTTTTTGCGCGGCGCGGCGCCGGTGAATAAAGTGATGTATGACAGCAAGATCCACGTGCTGAACAACGCCCTCGGCCTGCATACCGCCATTTCGCGCGTGCAGGGCGGCAAGCTGAAGGCGAAGGCCGAAATTCGGGTCGCGACGGTGTTCCGCGACGCGCCGGAAGCCTTTCTGCGGATGATTGTGGTTCACGAGCTGGCGCATCTGAAGGAAAAGGACCACAACAAAGCCTTCTATCAGCTCTGCTGCTATATGGAGCCGCAGTACCACCAGCTGGAGTTTGATACCCGCCTGTGGCTAACGCACCTTTCGCTAAATCGTTCTGCGCAGTAGCGCACTGGTTTTGTCATGATGGCATGCTAGAGTGACAAAAGGTTCCCTTTCACGGAGTTCGTCAACCTTTATGATTCGTTTCGCAGTTGTTGGCACAAACTGGATAACCCGCCAGTTTGTCGATGCCGCCCATGAAACCGGCAAGTATAAGCTCACCGCCATCTACTCCCGCAGCCTTGAACAGGCGCAGGCTTTCGCTAAGGATTATCCGGTGGAACACCTGTTCACCTCGCTGGACGATCTGGCGCAGAGCGATGCCGTTGACGCGGTGTACATCGCCAGCCCGAACTCCCTGCACTTCCCGCAAACGCACCTGTTTTTGACGCATAAAAAGCACGTGATTTGCGAAAAGCCGCTGGCCTCCAATATCCGCGAAGCCGAAGCTGCTATCGCCGTCGCGAAGGAAAACCAGGTGGTGCTGTTCGAAGCCTTTAAAACCGCCAGCCTGCCAAACTTCCAGCTGCTGCAGCAGTCGCTGAGCAAAGTGGGCCGCCTGCATAAAGCCTTTATCAACTACTGTCAGTACTCTTCACGCTATCAGCGCTACCTCGACGGCGAGAACCCAAACACCTTCAATCCGGCCTTCTCTAACGGCTCGATCATGGATATCGGCTTTTACTGTCTGGCCTCGGCGGTCGCGCTGTGGGGCGAGCCGCGCGCCGTCCACGCCAGCGCCAGCCTGCTGGAGAGCGGCGTCGACGCCCAGGGCACGGTGGTGCTGAGCTATCCTGATTTCAACGTCACCCTGCACCATTCGAAAGTGAGCGACTCGACGCTGCCGAGTGAAATCCAGGGGGAGGCCGGCGCGCTGGTTATCGAGAAAATCTCCGAGTGCCAGAAGGTGTGCTTCATTCCGCGCGGCGGGAAAGCCCAGGACCTGACGCAGCCGCAGCATATCAATAATATGCTGTATGAAGCGGAAGAGTTTGCCCGGCTGGTTGAAGCCAATCAGGTTACTCACCCGGGCCTGGAGGTTAGCCGCATTACGGCGAAGCTGCTGAGCGAGATTCGCCGTCAGACCGGGGTCGTTTTCCCGGCGGACAGCCAGCCTGCGGCGTAAAAGAGTGTAAGGTGCCGTCAGCGACCATTGACGCCATTTATGACTTGTAATACTTTGTTACGCGCAAAGGGGAGTAACTTCCTTGCCGGTGGATCGTCATTACGATGTGTGTTAAAGCGCATCCGGTCGCCGGGCAACGGTAAAAGGCCGCGTCCTGTGGGCGAGTTTTTTTACCGTTGTAAGTGAGACCTTGCCGGAAGGCGAGGTCTATGCATAAACACGCAGCGGCTGCCGTCTTCCGACGTCAGCCGTTTTGTTTTTATGTAAGGAATATCGTAATGAATAGTGTCGGCACACCGTTGTTATGGGGCGGATTCGCTGTTGTCGTAGCGATCATGCTGGCTATCGACCTGCTGCTTCAGGGACGTCGCGGTGCGCATAGCATGACCATGAAGCAGGCCGCGGGCTGGTCAATTTTGTGGGTCACGCTCTCCCTCCTCTTTAACGCCGCTTTCTGGTGGTATCTGGTACAAACCGAAGGGCGCGCGGTCGCCGATCCGCAGGCGCTAGCCTTCCTCACCGGCTACCTGATCGAGAAAGCGCTGGCCGTCGATAACGTCTTTGTCTGGCTGATGCTGTTTAGCTACTTCGCCGTCCCGCCTGCGCTACAGCGTCGGGTGCTGGTATACGGGGTTCTGGGGGCGATCGTGCTGCGTACGGTGATGATTTTCGCCGGCAGCTGGCTTATCTCCCAGTTTGAGTGGCTGCTCTATATCTTCGGCGCGTTCCTGCTGTTTACCGGCGTGAAGATGGCGCTGGCGAAAGAGGATGATTCCGGCATCGGCGATAAGCCGCTGGTACGCTGGATCCGCAGCCACCTGCGGATGACCGACAAAATTGAGGGCGAGCACTTCTTTACCCGGCAAAACGGCGTGCTGTTCGCCACGCCGCTGCTGCTGGTGCTGATCCTCGTGGAGATAAGCGACGTCATTTTCGCCGTCGATAGCATTCCGGCTATTTTCGCCGTCACCACCGATCCGTTTATCGTCCTGACCTCGAACCTGTTCGCGATCCTCGGCCTGCGCGCGATGTACTTCCTGCTGGCAGGCGTGGCGGAACGCTTCTCGATGCTGAAATACGGCCTGTCGATCATTCTGGTCTTTATCGGTATCAAGATGCTGATCGTCGATTTCTACCATATCCCGATCGGCGTTTCGCTCGCTACGGTAGGCGGGATTCTGGCGCTGACGTTGCTGATTAACGCCTGGGTCAACCAGCAGCACGATAAGAAAAAGCGGCTGCAGTAAGCCTTTGGGCCGGATGGAGTCCGTTTTCATCCGGCCAGCAACGCCCACCGTGCGTTATTATTCACCATGTCACAAAAACGTTAATACATAGTTAAAAAACAAGATCTCGGATAAATAAGCAGCATTTTACGCTTCCTCCTCGCCATTCCTTCCGTATACTCGACCAGGCAAACATTTACTTACATCCGGACATAAACGTAACCAATAATACGTCCATGCATCGGGAAACAACCTCACAAGAAGGTAGCAATAATGACGACACAAACTCCGCCATCGGGCCTCTTTCAACGCCTGGCCCAGGGCAGCCTGGTTAAACAAATTCTTATCGGTCTGGTGCTTGGCGTGCTGCTGGCGCTGGTCTCGAAACCGGCGGCGATCGCCGTCGGCCTGCTGGGTACGCTGTTCGTCGGCGCGCTGAAGGCCGTCGCGCCGGTGCTGGTGCTGATGCTGGTTATGGCCTCTATCGCCAACCACCAGCAGGGGCAAAAAACCAATATTCGTCCCATTTTATTCCTTTATCTGCTGGGCACCTTCAGCGCCGCGCTGACCGCCGTGCTGTTCAGCTTTATCTTCCCTTCTACGCTGCATCTGACCACCGCCGCCGACAGCATTACGCCGCCTTCCGGGATCGTTGAAGTACTGCGCGGGCTGCTGATGAGCATGGTGGCAAACCCCATTGATGCCCTGCTCAACGCTAACTATATCGGGATTCTGGTCTGGGCCGTGGGCCTGGGATTTGCGCTTCGCCACGGTAACGAAACCACGAAGAATCTGATTAACGACGTCTCCAACGCGGTGACCTTCATCGTGAAGGTGGTGATTCGTTTCGCGCCGCTGGGTATCTTCGGCCTGGTCTCCTCGACCCTGGCGACGACCGGGTTTGATACGCTGTGGGGCTACGCCCAGCTGCTGCTGGTGCTGGTAGGCTGTATGCTGCTGGTCGCGCTGGTGATTAACCCGCTGCTGGTATTCTGGAAGCTTCGCCGCAATCCCTATCCGCTGGTATTGATGTGCCTGCGTGAAAGCGGCGTGTACGCCTTCTTTACCCGCAGCTCCGCGGCGAATATCCCGGTCAATATGGCCTTGAGCGAGAAGCTGAACCTGGATCGTGATACCTATTCGGTTTCTATTCCGCTCGGCGCCACCATCAATATGGCCGGGGCCGCGATCACCATTACGGTGCTAACGCTGGCGGCGGTTTATACCCTGGGCATCCCGGTCGATTTACCTACGGCTCTGCTGCTCAGCGTCGTGGCTTCCCTGTGCGCTTGCGGCGCTTCCGGCGTAGCGGGCGGCTCACTGCTGCTGATCCCATTAGCCTGCAACATGTTCGGTATCCCGAACGACGTCGCCATGCAGGTCGTGGCCGTCGGCTTTATTATCGGCGTCCTGCAGGACTCCTGTGAAACCGCGCTGAACTCCTCCACCGACGTGCTGTTTACCGCTGCGGTCTGTATTGCTGAAGACGAACAGCTGGCAAAAAACGCCCTGCGTGGATAATCCTCCCCCCTCCGCTAGCGCGCGGAGGGACTCTCTTTCACCTGCGCTGTCTCCACCTTGAAAGGATCGATACCCCGCTTTTGCATCCGTCGGAAACGAACGATATTCAGCCCATTCATCACCAGAAAACTGCCTTCAATCAACGTACCACCGATCGACCCCAGCCAGAAATTATGTACCACCCAGCAGGCGGTCGCGCACCACATCACGCAGCGAACGGTCAGCCCCGTACAGCGAAACAGCGCCCAGGTGCTGGCAAGCGTGCCGATAATCGGCAATAGCTCCATCGCATGCTGAAGTTTTGCCAACCCCAGCACCAGCGTAAGCACAATGAAAACGGCCATTACCCACAGCCTGCGGGTGCGCATTGAGATAAGAGTTCGAACGGTATTAAGCTCGGCGCTCATTCCCGCCGGGTATGCCCCCATCAAAAAGAAATGTACGCCAATGGTTGCACTATAGACGGCAAGCTGCAGCTTGAACCGGCGCTCATCGCGGTTGAAAAAAGTGGTAATACCGATCAGAAAGGCAATAACACCTACGCCCTGGGCCAGCCAATACGCAGTCATGAAAAATCCTTATCAAACAAAACGACGCAGCATTATCTGCAACGCCGATTTTGAACCGCCCCCCCCTTTATTACTCAAAAGATTTCACGCCACGGCAAGGCGGCAAGTTCAGACATCCCCGGAAGCTTACTGAAGTCAGCGACCGGGGCGAATAAACGCGGCTGGGGCGCGAAAGATAATGGGTAATCAGAGGGTGACGCCGCTTTTAAAGATCGCCAGCTCGCGGAAGTCGTTGCGTTCGTTGCAGGTCTGCCTGCCGCTGGCAATCTCGGCGATGGTGTCGACAAACTCCTCCAACAGCTGCGGCATGGCTTTACCGTGAATCAGCTGCCCGGCATCAAAGTCAATCCAGTGTTTCTTTTTCGCCGCCAGTTCGCTGTTGGTGGCAATTTTTACCGTCGGCACGAAGCCGCCGTAAGGCGTGCCGCGCCCGGTGCTGAATAGCACCATGTGGCAGCCGGCGCCGGCCAGCGCGCTGGTCGCCACCGCATCGTTGCCCGGGGCGCTCAGCAGGTTCAGGCCGTGCACCTTCAGGCGCTCGCCGTAGCGCAGGACGTCCACCACCTGGCTGGAGCCCGCTTTCTGCGTACAGCCCAGCGACTTATCTTCAAGGGTGGTGATCCCGCCCGCTTTATTGCCCGGAGACGGGTTCTCGTAAATCGGCTGGTTGTGCGCAATGAAGTACTGCTTAAAGTCGTTCACCATGGTGACCAGCTTGTCGAAGGTCGCTTCATCGCGGCAGTGGCTCATCAGCAGCCGCTCGGCGCCGAACATTTCCGGCACCTCCGTCAGTACGGTTGTGCCGCCGTTCGCAATCAGGTAGTCAGAAAAACGCCCCAGCATCGGGTTGGCGGTGATCCCCGACAGTCCGTCCGAGCCGCCGCATTCGAGGCCAAACTTCAGCTCGCTGAGCTTGCCCGGCTCGCGCTTGTCTTCGCGCATCGCCTGATAAAGCTGGTGGAGATGTTCGATCCCCGCCTCCACTTCATCTTCCTGGGCCTGGCAGACCATAAAGCGCACCCGCTGCGGGTCGAAGTCGCCCAGCGTCTCCCGGAAGGCGTCGACCTGATTATTTTCACAGCCGAGGCCAATCACCAGCACCGCGCCGGCGTTGGGATGACGCACCATATTTTGCAGCATGGTGCGGGTGTTGATATGGTCATCCCCCAGCTGCGAGCAGCCGTAGGTGTGGCTGAAGAGGAAAACGCCGTCGGTGCCTTCCGCGTCCTGGGTTTCTTTCAGAAAGCGATTCTGGATCTGACGCGCAATGCCGTTGACGCAGCCAACGGTCGGCAGGATCCACAGCTCGTTACGCACCCCGACCTCGCCGTTAGCCCGGCGGTAAATCTGCACCTCGCGATCGGCAGGCTGTGCCGACGGCTCGGCGAGATCCGGTTGATAGCTATACTCGTCAAGGTCGCTCAGGTTGGTCCGCGTATTGTGGGCGTGAATATGCTCCCCTGGCGCGATATCCGCCAGCGCATGACCAATGGGCAAACCATACTTAATGACGTTTTTTCCCTTCGCAATGCCGTATAGCGCGAACTTGTGCCCGCGGACGATATCCTGGCTTAGCGTGACCACCGCATCGTCGATAGTGACCGTCGTGCCTGCCGCCATATCAGCCAACGCCACCGCGACGTTATCCTGCGAATGGATTTTAATGTATTGCATATCAACCGACCTCTGGTCTTAGTTCAGTTCAATGGCGAAGTAATCACGCGCATTGTTAAAGCAGATGTTTTGCACCATCTCGCCCAGCAGCTGAATATCCGCCGGCGCTTCTCCTGCCTCTACCCAGCGGCCGATCATCTGGCACAGGATGCGGCGGAAATATTCATGGCGCGTGTAGGAGAGGAAGCTGCGGCTGTCGGTCAGCATGCCGACGAAGCGGCTCAGCAGGCCAAGCTGAGCCAGCTGGGTCATTTGACGCTCCATGCCGTCTTTCTGATCGTTGAACCACCAGCCGGAACCGAACTGCATCTTGCCCGGCATCCCCTCGCCCTGGAAGTTGCCGATCATGGTACCCAGCACTTCGTTATCGCGCGGGTTCAGGCAGTAGAGGATGGTTTTCGGCAGCAGGTTCTCTTCATTCTGCTTGCTCAGCAGCTTCGACAGCTCTTCCGCCATCGGCCGATCGTTGATGGAGTCGAAGCCAACGTCAGGTCCTAACAGCTTGAACTGGCGCTGGTTATTGTTACGCAGCGCGCCGATATGGTACTGCTGGACCCAGCCGCGGCGGGCGTACTCCGCGCCGAGGAACACCAGCACGGCGGTTTTGAACTGCGCGACCTCGCGCTCGCTCAGAACGGCGCCGGTCAGGCGGCGGGCGAGGATGCTATCCAGCTCGGCCTCGCTGGCTTCGGCAAACAGCACCACGTCCAGCGCGTGGTCGGAGACTTTGCAGCCGTGGGCCGCGAAGTGATCGAGACGCTTCGTTAACGCGGACTGCAGGTCGGCAAAGCGGCGAATATCGGTATCGGATACTTCGCCCAGCGTCGCCATATAGTCGCTGAAGGTCGCCTGTTCGATATTAAACGCCTTATCCGGACGCCAGCTCGGCAGAACTTTGGTGGTGAAGCTCGCGTCTTTTGCCACCGCCGCGTGATGCTCCAGCGAATCAACCGGATCGTCGGTGGTCCCGACCATTTTCACGTTCATCTGCTGCATGATGCCGCGGGCAGAAAAACGCTCCTCCGCCAGCAGCGCGTTGCACCGATCCCAGATCTCATCGGCGGTAGCCGGAGACAGCACCTTACCTGTAATACCAAAAGGACGACGCAGCTCAAGATGCGTCCAGTGGTATAACGGGTTGCCAATGGTATGCGGCACGGTGGCGGCCCAGGCGGCAAACTTCTCGCGATCCGACGCATCGCCGGTACACAGGCGTTCAGCAACGCCGTTAGTGCGCATCGCGCGCCATTTGTAATGATCGCCTTTCAGCCAGATGTCATACAGATTTTTAAAACGATAATTTTCGGCAATCTGCTGCGGAGGCAGGTGGCAGTGATAGTCGAAAATCGGCTGATCTTTGGCGTAGTCATGGTACAAACGGCGGGAAAATTCGGTATCAAGCAGAAAATCTTCAGTCATAAACGGTGTCATTTTCTTTTCCTCTTCGCCCCTTTGGGGAGCCCTTCAGATGATTGACTATCATGCTGACAAAGTTATCACACCAATTTCCAGAGGCTGAAATCTTTTTCGTGAGTTAGATCAATAAACGCTGACAAAAAAATTACCGCCAAAGGAGTAAAAGGTTCGCCAGGCCGCGCCAGCACTGGCTTTGCTCGCAGAGAATAATACCCCCATAAACTTTCCCACTTTTGTGACGGCACTCAACCTTTGAAGTTGTATGACAAGTTATCTTGCTTTCGTCGAAACATATGAACCGACGGAATGTATTACCGATGACAACAGGCATCGGATTGAACGGTATGGATGCCGGATTAAACATAACGATTGATGGCAAGGTTCGGGCCATACGGGTTTCCCACCCTGAGCCCTCCGTTCTCCCTCTTCATCGCCGTTACGGGGCTGAAGATGGCCGCACTCGCTGCGGATATAAAACAAACGATGAGGTTTTACATGCGTAAAATTAAAGGGTTACGTTGGTATATGATCGCACTGGTGACATTGGGCACCGTGCTGGGGTACCTGACGCGTAACACTGTGGCTGCGGCTGCGCCAACTCTGATGGAAGAGTTACACATCTCCACCCAACAGTATTCCTATATCATCGCGGCCTACTCGGCCGCTTATACCGTTATGCAGCCTGTTGCGGGCTACGTGCTGGATATTCTGGGTACCAAAATCGGCTACGCCTTCTTCGCTATCGCCTGGGCTGTGTTCTGTGGCTCAACGGCGCTGGCAGGCAGCTGGGGCGGATTAGCCCTGGCGCGTGGCGCCGTGGGTGCCGCTGAAGCCGCCATGATCCCCGCGGGCCTGAAGGCCAGTTCGGAATGGTTCCCGGCCAAAGAGCGCTCTATTGCCGTTGGCTACTTCAACGTTGGCTCCTCGATCGGGGCGATGATCGCGCCGCCGCTGGTGGTCTGGGCGATTGTGATGCACAGCTGGCAGATGGCGTTCATCATCTCCGGCGTCCTGAGCTTCGCATGGGCCATGTCGTGGCTGGTGTTCTATAAGCACCCGCGTGACCAGAAAAAATTAACCAGCGAAGAGCGCGACTACATCATCGGCGGCCAGGAGTCTCAGCATCAGACCAACAACGGTAAGAAGATGTCGCCGTGGCAGATCCTGCGCAACCGTCAGTTCTGGGGTATCGCCCTGCCGCGCTTCCTTGCGGAGCCGGCCTGGGGGACCTTCAACGCGTGGATCCCGCTGTTCATGTTTAAAGTGTATGGCTTTAACCTGAAAGAGATCGCCATGTTCGCATGGATGCCGATGCTGTTCGCTGACCTCGGCTGCATCGTAGGTGGCTACCTGCCGCCGCTGTTCCAGCGCTGGTTTGGCGTCAACCTGATCGTCTCGCGTAAAATGGTCGTCACCATGGGCGCCGTCCTGATGATTGGCCCGGGTATGATTGGCCTGTTCACCAGCCCGTTCGTGGCTATCGCCCTGCTGTGCGTCGGCGGCTTTGCTCACCAGGCGCTGTCCGGGGCGCTGATTACGCTCTCTTCCGACGTATTCGGTCGTAATGAAGTGGCGACCGCTAACGGCCTGACCGGTATGGCGGCCTGGATGGCAAGCACCATGTTTGCGCTGGTGGTCGGCGCGCTGGCTGACACCATCGGCTTTAGCCCGCTGTTTGCCGTGCTGGCGGTCTTCGACCTGCTGGGCGCCGTCGTCATCTGGACCGTACTGAAGAACAAATCGGCGGACGACGACGACCCCACCCCGCTCAGAACCAGTAAACCGGTGACGCAAAGCTAGCGCCTGCACCGCAAGATTGACCCGCTCAAGCCGCCTCGATAAAGGCGGCTTTTTCATGCCTGGCAGTGGTGGGATGCGCGTAAAAGTGGTATAACAAATCCAATATTGTCGCCATCTTCCGGGAGCGAATATGGAAATCACAGAACCACGTCGTTTGTATCAACAGCTGGCCGCAGAGTTGAAGGCACGTATTGAACAGGGTGTCTACCTGGTGGGCGATAAGCTGCCCGCAGAGCGGTTTATTGCCGACGAGAAAAGCGTTAGCCGTACCGTGGTTCGCGAAGCCATTATCATGCTGGAAGTCGAAGGCTATGTGGAAGTGCGCAAAGGCTCGGGCATTCACGTTATCTCCAACCATCCGAAGCACCAGCAGCCCATCGACGAGACCCTGGAGTTCGCCAACTACGGCCCGTTTGAGCTACTGCAGGCCCGGCAGCTGATTGAGAGCAATATCGCCGAGTTTGCCGCCACCCAGGTGACCAAGCAGGACATCATGAAGCTTATGGAGATCCAGGAGAAGGCGCGGAAAGAGAAGTGCTTCCGCGATTCCGAGTGGGACCTCCAGTTTCACGTTCAGGTTGCGCTGGCGACCCAGAACTCCGCCCTTGCGGCAATTGTCGAAAAAATGTGGACCCAGCGCGTGCACAACCCCTACTGGAAAAAGCTGCACGACCATATCGACACCCGCACCGTCGATAGCTGGTGCGACGATCACGATCAGATCCTTAAGGCCCTGATTCGTAAAGATCCGCACGCCGCGAAGCTGGCGATGTGGCAGCACCTGGAAAACACCAAGCTGATGCTGTTCAACGAAACCAGCGATGATTTTGAATTCAACGCCGATCGCTACCTGTTTGCGGAAAATCCGGTTGTTCACCTCGATACCGCCGCCAACGGCGTAAAATAAGCGATTATCCTCATTCCGGGCCGGCACCCAGCGTCGGCCCGCCATCCTGACCAGGTAAGCAAACATCTATAGTGTCAGCCTGTGTAAAGACACTCGCCACTCGCCGCCGCAATCAGCAAAATCAACAAGCAACAAACTGCAATTTATCTGCCGTAAAGTCAGCGGTTTTGTTACAATTAGATGCATTTCGTCGTTCTGCAGCTCGCATTTGCCGATCTTTAATCCGCTGCACCCACCCCTTCAGGGTACGTGCAGAGCGCAAGAGAAGAGATACCCGGTAGCGTGGATAGCAATAGCGGCTGGTTTTTCCGCGCAAAAAAGTAGCCTGGAACGACCTGAAGAAGATGATGCCAGACAAGGATCCGTTCAGACCGCATCAGCAGCGACCATAATCCAATAACAACCTATGTCGCTATATTTACACTGCGTTCAGACGTACCGTTAACCGATGTACCAGGAATCGTGAATGGAACTATTAACCCAATTGTTAAATGCTCTATGGAGCCAGGATTACGAAACTCTCGCCAATCCCTCCATGATTGGCATGCTGTATTTCGTCTTATTTATGATTTTATTCCTCGAAAACGGCCTGCTTCCGGCCGCTTTTTTACCGGGCGATAGCCTGCTGGTTTTGGTTGGCGTCCTGATTGCTAAGGGCGCAATGGGCTTCCCCGAAACGCTGCTGCTGCTCACCGCGGCCGCCAGCCTCGGCTGCTGGTTGAGCTATATTCAGGGCCGCTGGCTAGGCAACACGCGGATTGTGCAGAACTGGCTTTCGCATCTGCCCTCCCACTACCATCAGCGCGCGCACCATCTGTTCCATAAGCACGGGCTTTCCGCGCTGCTGATTGGCCGCTTTATCGCTTTCGTTCGTACCCTGCTGCCGACCATTGCCGGCATCTCGGGGCTGAACAACGCGCGCTTCCAGTTCTTTAACTGGATGAGCGGCCTGCTGTGGGTACTGATTCTGACCTCTCTGGGCTACCTGCTGGGCAAAACGCCGGTATTCCTGAAATATGAAGATCAGCTCATGTCCTGCCTGATGCTGCTGCCGGTGGTGCTGCTGGTATTTGGCTTAATCGGCTCGCTCATTGTGATGTGGAAGAAAAAACACAGAAGTCGGGGCTGATGATGGTTAAAAAACGCCCTTCTCTGCGTAAGTTGGGCTGGATGCTGGGCGGTTCACTTTTGTTGTGCGCCCTGTTCTGGCTGTGGCTGGCGGCGCAACAGCAGGAAGCCACCCTCGCTATCCACCCCGTAAGTCAGGATGTTGGCATGCCGGACGGTTTTTCCGTCTGGCACCATCTTGATGCCAACGGCATTCGTTTTAAAAGCATCACGCCGCAAAAAGATGGCCTGCTGATCAAATTTGATTCCAGCGCCCAGGGAATAGCGGCGAAAGAAGTGCTGGGACGCGCCCTGCCGCACGGCTATATTATTGCTTTGCAGGAGGAAGATAACACGCCGACAGCATGGCTCTCCCGCCTGCGCGATACGCCACACAGGTTCGGATAATTTCGAAAATTCTGAATATTTTCACGCAGTTTGGTGATTTCCTGTTTTCCTTACTATGCTTAAGACTGCGGGAGCCACCGGGCTGACGTTAATCAACTGGATCGGGTCTATCCTACGGATATGCCCTCACACAATGGAAGGTAGCATCCATGAAACACCGCATCGCTTTGATCCTGGTTTTAACTTCGCTTAGCTCCAGCGCCTTTGCCATCTCCCCCTGTCAGGAAAAAGAGCAGGATATCCAGCGGGAGATTAGCTATGCCGAGAAACATCACAATCAGAACCGTATTGATGGCCTCAATAAGGCGCTGCGTGAAGTTCAGGCCCACTGTAGCGACAGTAAGCTTAAAGCCGATCATCAGCAAAAAATCGCTAAACAGCGGGAAGAGATTAACGAGCGTCAGCGCGATCTGCGCGAAGCCGAACAGAAAGGCGATGCTGAGAAAATCAGCAAGCGCCAGCATAAACTTGATGAAGCGCAGCAAGAGCTGAAAGCGCTTGAGTCACGTGAGTACTAGTATGTATATGGACCACTCTACAGGAGAGAAAGATGCCTAAAGATAACGTTGCAGACGACCTGCGTGCAGAACTGAAGACTCTGGCTGATACCCTGGAAGAAGTGCTGAACTCCTCCACGGATAAATCGAAGGAAGAGATAGGCAAGCTGCGTAGCAAAGCAGAAAGCGCGCTGAAAGAGAGCCGCGTACGCCTGGGTGAAACCGGCGATGCCATCGTCAGGCAGACCCGGGAAAGCGCCGCGCGCGCCGACGAGTACGTTCGCGAAAATCCGTGGACCGGCGTAGGTATTGGCGCAGCCGTTGGGCTGGTGCTGGGTGTCCTGCTGACGCGTCGCTAATTATGGCGGACTCTCAACGCACGCAAGGACCGGGTCAGAGCGTTTTCGGCATCGGCCAGCGCATCGTATCGCTGCTGGTTGAAATGGTGGAAACGCGTCTGCGTCTGGTGGTCGTGGAGCTGGAAGAAGAGAAGGCTAACCTCTTCCAGCTGTTCCTGATGCTGGGGCTGACCCTGCTGTTCGCCGCGTTCGGCTTAATGAGCCTGCTGGTGCTCATTATCTGGGCCGTCGATGCGCAGTATCGCCTGAACGTCATGATAGCCACGACCGCCTTGCTGCTGATCGCTTCGCTGATCGGCGGTATCTGGACGCTACGCAAGGCCCGGCGTTCGACGTTCCTGCGTCATACCCGCACGGAGCTGGCTAACGACAGAGCGCTGCTGGAGGATGATTAACCGTGAGCAGTCAACAGGAACGTGAGCGGCGCAAGACGCTTCTGCTGCGCCAGATCCAGCAGCAGCGGCTGGATTTAACCGCCGGCCGCCGCGACTGGCTGGCGGCCACCGCCCCGCTCGACCGAGGCTGGCTGACGCTGCAAAACCTGCGCTCGTGGGCGCTGGTCGGCAGCGGCGTGATGGCCATCTGGTCCGTTCGCCACCCTCGCTTTCTTATGCGCTGGACCCGGCGCGGCGTCGGCGCCTGGAGTACCTGGCGCATGGTTAAAGGCCTGCTGCGCCAGCAATCATCGCGCTAAGGCGCACCGCGCTGAGTTCCCCACCTGCTTTATTCTCAGGACCTTAACCGGTCCTTTTATTTGCCTGTCTCCCGGGCAATTGCTCAGAATTCTTGATAAAGATCTACAGTTTTCCTTGCTAACAATTCCCTCATCGTCTCGCTAATATTCACTCCATCGACAGCAACCCCGCGTAACTACGCAGGATTGCACCAAAAAACAAAACCGCCGCCCTTTGGGTTTTCTGGAGTAAGAAATGAAAAAATTAGAAGATGTTGGTGTACTGGTAGCACGTATCCTGATGCCAATCCTGTTTATCACCGCAGGCTGGGGAAAAATCACCGGATATGCAGGTACTCAGCAATACATGGAAGCGATGGGCGTCCCGGGTGCATTACTGCCGTTAACCATTCTGCTTGAGTTCGGCGGCGGCCTGGCCATTCTGTTCGGCTTCCTGACCCGTACGACCGCGCTGTTCACCGCCGGTTTTACCCTGCTGACCGCGTTCCTGTTCCACAGCAACTTTGCTGAAGGCGTGAACTCGCTGATGTTCATGAAAAACCTGACCATCGCAGGCGGCTTCCTGCTGCTGGCTATCACCGGTCCAGGCGCATTCAGCATCGACCGCGTGCTGAATAAAAAGTGGTAAGCACACTATACTGAATCAAAAAGCGAGGAGATATCTCCTCGCTTTTGCTATCTACAGTCTGCAGGAGGAAACAATGGGACAATTAGTCGACGGCGTCTGGCACGATACCTGGTATGACACCAAATCCACCGGAGGACGATTCAAGCGTTCCGTTTCGGCCTTCCGCAACTGGCTGACCGCCGATGGCGCACCCGGGCCGAGCGGCGATGGCGGCTTCGTTGCCGAAAAAGATCGCTATCATCTGTACGTCTCCCTCGCCTGCCCCTGGGCGCATCGCACCCTGATTCTGCGCAAGCTAAAAGGCCTGGAGGCGTTTATCTCCGTCTCGGTCGTCAATCCCCTGATGTTCGAGAACGGCTGGACGTTCGATAGCAGCTTCCCGGACGCCACCGGCGATACGCTGTATCAGCACCAGTTTCTCTATCAGCTCTATCTGCATGCCGATCCGCAATATACCGGGAGAGTGACGGTACCGGTCCTGTGGGATAAGAAGCTGCAAACTATCGTCAGCAACGAGTCGGCTGAAATTATCCGTATGTTCAATACCGCCTTCGACGGGCTGGGGGCAACCGCCGGCGATTACTACCCGCCTGCATTGCGCGAGAACATCGATGAGCTGAACGGCTGGATTTACGACAGCGTGAATAACGGCGTTTATAAAGCCGGGTTCGCCACCAGCCAGCAGGCTTATGATGAAGCCGTTGATGGCGTATTTGCTTCGCTGGAACGCCTGGAGCAGATCCTCGGCCAGCACCGTTACCTGACGGGCAGCCAGCTAACCGAAGCCGATATTCGTCTGTGGACCACTCTCGTGCGCTTCGACCCGGTGTATGTCACCCACTTTAAGTGTGACCAGCGGCGCATCAGCGATTATCCAAATTTGTACGGCTTCCTGCGCGATATCTATCAGATGCCGGGCATTGCCGAGACCGTCGATTTTGGCCATATTCGCAACCACTACTACCGCAGCCATAAAACCATCAACCCGACCGGAATTATCTCCGTCGGTCCGCAGCAGGATCTCAACGCGCCGCACGGCCGCGACCTTCTTTTCCGCTGATATATCGGGCGCCCCCAGCGGCGCCTGAAATTTCACATCCGCGATATTTACCCGCTTTTCATTCCCGTCTATTCTTATTACGATCGCTTTAAAAACAAGTGATTGACGGCTAATCGAGGCATAGACATGGACTGGTATCTACAGGTAATAAGAAACTATATTGGCTTTGGCGGTCGCGCCCGTCGTAAAGAGTACTGGATGTTTATTCTGGTCAATATCATCCTCACCGGCGTGCTCAGCGTTATTGATAAAATGCTGGGCTGGCAGCGAGCGGGGGGGGAAGGCATCCTGACGACGATTTACGGCGTGCTGATCTTTTTGCCATGGTGGGCGGTGCAGTTTCGGCGTTTGCACGACACGGACCGTTCGGCGTGGTGGCTACTGCTGCTGCTGATCCCGGTCATCGGCTGGCTGGCGATTCTGGTCTTCAATTGCCAAAGCGGAACGCCCGGAAATAACCGCTTCGGACCCGACCCAAAACCCCTTTCATAGCTCATTATGCGCACCGCCTTCGCGCGGTGCGCAGCGCTGATTTACTTCCCGCTAAACAGTCTGGGAATTTCCCGCAGGCACCAGGATTTGGCCTCGCCCATACTATCGCGGCGCCAGGCCATAATAATGTCAATCTCATTGGTATATTCCGGGCTGACAACCCGTAAGCGCCCTTCGGCAATATCCTGCTCCACCAGCGGATAGGGCATGGTCGCCACTCCCAGCCCTGCCAGCAGCGCCTGGCGCTTATCTTCAATGGTGCTGACCGTTAAACGCGGCTGCTTGTCGAGCAGCTGCACAGTCAGCACCGGACGTTCACGCGCGGTATCCGCTACCGCCACGCCGCGATACTTCACCCGCGTGACTTCGGAAAGCGGCTCCGGCTCCTGATGAATTGGGTGATTCGGCGCGGCAACATAGACGTTCAGCACCGAATAGAGCTTACGCGAGTTAATTTCCGACGAAGAGCGAAAATGCATATCCGGCGCAACGACGATATCCGCCCGGCCCTGCTCCAGGCGCTCCCATGCGCCGGCGAGCACTTCGGTAATCACCGAGAGCTGCGTGTTGGATTTGGTCGCCAGCTTTTCAATCAGCGGGAAAAAGTCGGTGGTCGGCACCAGCGCTTCGGTGACGATGGTCAGATGGGTTTCCCAACCGCGGGACAGCGCTTCGGCATCGGTGGTGAGCTTATCCGCCGCCTCCAGCAGGACCCGTCCGCGCTCCAGCAACATGCGGCCGACGTTGGTGAATTTTGTTCGATGACCGGAGCGGTCAAACAGCACCACGTCCAGCTCCTCTTCCAGTTTTTGCATCGTGTAGCTAAGTGCAGAAGGGACGCGTCCGAGCTCGTCAGCCGCGGCGGCAAAGCTCCCGCGCCGGTCGATCGCATCCATTACGCGCAACGCTTCCAGCGTTAATGCTCTCTCTCTGGCCATAGCACTCTCGTTCAGGAAATTTGAATATACCGGGCAGAATATCTGGCTAACAATACAGCGTCCATACCTTTACCATTGTTTTAGTGTAAAGAGAGGTCAAGACAATGATTACTACCCGAACAGCCAAACAATGCGGACAAGCAGATTTCGGCTGGCTGCAGGCCCGCTACACCTTTTCCTTTGGACACTACTTCGACCCGAAACTGTTAGGTTACGCCTCCCTGCGCGTGCTCAACCAGGAAGTTCTGGCACCAGGCGCATCGTTTCAGCCGCGTACCTACCCGAAGGTCGATATCCTGAACCTGATCCTGGAAGGGGAAGCGGAGTACCGCGATAGCGACGGCAACCACGTGCAGGCCAAAGCCGGCGAAGCGCTGCTGATTTCGACCCAGCCGGGCGTCAGCTATAGCGAGCATAATCTGAGTAAAGATTGTTCGCTCACGCGGATGCAGCTGTGGCTGGACGCCTGCCCGGAGCGCGAAAATCCGCTGGTACAGAAGATGAGTATCACCGAGGGCCCGCAGCAGCTGCTGGCTTCACCGGACGGCGCGCAGGATAGCCTGCAGCTACGCCAGCAGGTCTGGATCCATCATCTCGATCTGGCGAAAGGCGAGAGGATTAACGTGCAGCTTCACGGACCGCGCGCCTATCTGCAGTCTATTCACGGGACCGTTCACGCCGTCGCGCATGAAGAGGAAAAGCAGGCGCTGACCTGCGGCGATGGCGCCTTTATTCGTGATGAAGCTAACATTACCCTCGTTGCCGATACGCCTTTGCGCGCTTTACTGATAGATTTACCGGTGTAAAAACGGGAGTCATGGAGCTTATCAGTGAGTAAGAAGAAACCGAAGAAGACCGCATCGCCGATTCAGCCGACCTTGCCGGAAACAACCAACGTCGTCGGCTTTGGCTACGAAGAGATGCTGAGCGAGCTGGAGGCTATCGTCGCCGATGCGGAGATACGACTTCAGGATGAAGAAAACGCCGCCTGATGCCAAAAATCGGCTCCTGCCGGGGCCGACTCAGCTTCTTCCCGCCTGACCAGGCCATTTTTACCTCCGCCGTGCGGCTTTGATAAGCCGCGTTCTTTTTATGAAGAGCGTCGTGGACAGTCATTCGCCCTTTCTGTCCCATCCTTTTCTTTCTGCTTCATTCTTTGTTCAGAAAGCAAAAACCCCGCCGAGGCGGGGTTTTCTGAAGAGTTGAGGCTGGACCGATAAGGCGGCTTCGTTCAACCATACGTCAGGTATCTGCAGCGCTGGAATTGTCTTGTGTCGCAGACTATATCTCACTTTATATGACAGATAAAGTAGGTTAACAGACAAAAGAAAGGCTGGGACAAAACCCAGCCACTTCGCTCACAGATTAAATCCGTGAAAACGGTTAACTTACAATTCGTTTTATTATCGAGTTCGGCGACCGCATTGACGGTCACCTTTAATTAATCGGGTGGCAGTTACACAGAATGATTTACAGGGTCCTCAGCTTATTTGTAAGCTTCCTTGGTATCTGATCGATGGCGAAAACAGGGGTGCTGTCACTGAACCCCTAATTATCGTTCTTTAGTTATAATTAGATAAGTTTATATTTTTCCAGAGTAACCTTAACTTCTTTGATTAACTGGTGAGCATCCAAATCACTTTCCTCCCTATCGGGTAAGGAAGTATAACAATCTGCAAGACTGAATAGCTCGACTGCGCAGTAGCCTACATTATCGTTATCTTTGCTCAGAGTTCCATCGTCACGTTCTTTTCTCCATAACGTAAGGTATTGTGATTCATATTCATCAGCTGATATTTTAGAGTCTAGTAACGCCTTCGCGATTTCAATTAGTTTCATACTCATAACAACACTCCTTTCTCTATGTGGTTTTTATACTGAGGCGTTCCTGATTTTAATTTCATCCCTGTAGAAAATAAACCATCCCTTCTTATTACAACTGCATTGTTTGTTTCAGTATTAAAATATACTTTAGAGCCTTTTCCTCTGATATATGTACCTTTAACTATTGTATTCTTATCGGACAGATGGGCTTCAACTACGTCCCTGAATTTTGTAAGTGTATCACTGTTTGTCCTCGTGTCGCTGATACCAAAATCAATAGCATGCTTGTATTTTTTTGTAACTGTCGGCGTGTAAATCTTCCCGAATCCAGCGGATCATTCAGCATGAAATAGATGGGCTCGACGCCCGTCCCGGTCGCATCGGGTTGACGAATGGATTCGGATTCCGCAGTCCGCTGTCCCGTGAAGCGGGCGCCAGGGCGCTGGCTATCCTGGCCGGTTACACGGGGCCGGAGGTGGTAGAGCATCTGGCCACGGTGATGGCGTGGAATTGGCCCTCCTTCCCCCTAAAAAAGCCGCCCAGGATCGGGCGGCTTAGAGCAGTGAAAAGCTATTCGACATCGTATTTTTGGACGGAGGCAATTTGGTACTGTCCAACCATCTTAAATTGCATAGTATTTTCTAGCCTTTAACTGCAATTTCAATTGCTTCTTTGATTGATTGTAACAATGCAGTTTTATCACGAAGTCCTATAATTTTGCTGTATACAGGATTATCCCAGTTGCTTCCACGTATAACGTTAACACTTAAATTGTTTGGGCCTTCATGAAATGAGACATCTACTGAAAAGTCATTTTCATATTCAACCAGCAATATATCTTCATCGATGTAGTCTACTGACCCATCAAAATCCGTTATAAATAATGTATCATCAGTTACCATCCCACCTTTGAAGTCGATATCTATACGGTTGATTCTCATTTCATGTACTCCTTAGCTTTTTGTTCAGATACTGGATGAGAGTGAATAACTCCCTGTGATTCTTTTACAACAACCCACTGAGTTTCTTTTCCAGCATAAGCTCCAATTACATAATCATACTTCTTAACCTTCCATGTGGGGTGTTTTGCTGTTGTTTGTCCATTTTCCCATGCATCTATATCAATTTCAGGAATATTTACATCTGGTTTAAATTTAGCACTCCCTCCATTAGCAGTTTTATTAACAATATCCTTCCAGGGCACTCCTTTAGGCGGATAATGCTTGTGCTTATGATTAACTGATTTTGGCGGACTATTCAGCATAACATAAATCGGCTCGACGCCCGTCCCGGTCGCATCGGGCTGCCAGTAGATGAAGTCCTGCAGAGGCGGAATATCCGCAGCCGGGAACGTGGTGGTGACGATGCTGTCAGCCTGTTTCACCTCCGTCCCTGTGTGCACAGGCGTCACCGGCGCCGGCGAACTGTTGCCGGTATGAGATGGCGCCGCCGGACCGACCGGCACAGGATTCACCAGAATGGTCCGCGACGGCGCGCCAGCCACAGCAGGTACCGTGATTTTATCCAGGCCGGTCGCTTTGTCGCGTACACCGTTCAGCACCGGCACTGTGGCCGAAATCCCGCCCGTCCCCGTCCTGACCAGGTTAACCGACTGTCGGCCATTGCCGTCGTTCGAGATATACCCCCTTACCGGCAGGTTAACGGTTTTCATCCCCGGCTGAATTTCCGTCTTCATGGCCGTGTACAGGCTGGCCTGGGCGGCAAGCATGTCAATGTCGCGGCCGGGAACTCTGTCGCTGCCTTCGCCGGCTGCCGGGATATCCAGCGCTGCCCTGACAAGGGTGAGCACCGTGGCAACCGTGACCACGGCGGACGCGACCGGCGCGATTCTGGCAAGCACGTCGACGCCGCGCCAGAGCGCACCGGCCTCCCATCCCGCCAGACTACTGTTGAAAGGAAGCGTCCCCACTCCCGCCGCCGAGAACTGTATCATCCCCGGGGCCCGGCTGAGCGCCATTGCACCTCCGGCAGACAGCGCCGAGTTTGCCCCTTTCACCATCTCCGGCGTATAAACCGGGGCATCCTGAATGCCGGCTTTGTCAAAAAGGGCTTTACGGGCCTCCTCTGCTTTACGAGCCTCCTCTGCTTTACGGGCCTCTTCTGCGATTTCGCCTTCTATTCTCTTCCAGTTTTTATACGCTTCAGTCAGCGACTTAACCTCCACGTTTTCCTTTCTGGTGCCCTTAACGGGGTTTCCTTTCCCGCCGACATTTGTTTCGAATGGCACATTAACTTCAGTCATGACCTTTTCGTTATTAACCCAGAATCCCTTAGGTATTTCCCCCTGCATGATAGATGCATAGTTATCAACTGAGGTCTTATTTTCAGCAAGATTTTCTGCATTACCATTGTTGCCGTCAGGCTTGTTATTGAAATCACCAATTTTATGCCCGGTGTCGAAACTGCCAAAGGAATGAGGACCATCTGTGCCGGTGATGGTAATAATTCCGCCTAAACCAATCGCGGAAGTTTGGTCAACGGTTAAACCATCTATCTGTATAGTCATCTCACCAGTTTGTGACAGTTTCGTAATAGTGAGATGCGCGTTTGGATTTATTGCTTTTGCCCCTTTAATTAAATCTGCCAGTTTCTGGCGTACTTTTGGGTCGCTTTTTACAGCAGCAATCTGTTTATCTGCAGCGGATGAGGAGACCGAATTCGGGTCATGGTTACCGGAATTACCATTGTTACCGCCCCCCGGAGTCGAATTGTCAGGCCTTTCATTGAGGTTAGCGCCTGTGCCGCCTTGATAATCCCCGGCAATATTTCCCGGGCCATTCAGTTCAGTTGTCATATTGTTCAGCCTTTATCTTTTTTGTTAACAGATAGCAATCCGACAGCCCGTCCCGTTTTTATCAGCGGGTAACCAGATACGCCCCATCACTGGCGGCACCCCATTGTAGCCATCATACTCATCCATGAATCAGCCCTCCCGGCCCATACGTTCTTCAAGCGCTTCCAGACGTCGCTCAAGCAACTCTCTGGCTTCCCGCTCCTGCATCAGTGCCTGACGTTCTTCTTTAAGTGCCTCAACCAGCAGAGCCACCACACCGTTGATGTTAACAGCGCGCGCATCCTCAAGAATGCTGCCGTCATTGAGCGTCAGCGTGGTCTGTGTGACGGACTGTGGCAGTACGGTCTCCACTTCCTGGGCAATCACGCCCGCTTCCGACACACCCTGTTTGAGGTAGGTGTAACCGCCGATGCTGTCGAGTTTGTCCAGCGCATTGCCGATTTTTTCGATGTCCGTTTTCATGCGGGCGTCTGAGCTGCTGTTCCAGGTTCCGTTGGTGTAGGCGTTACCATTATTTCGGAATTCATACCAGCCGTCGGCACCGCCATTGGCCACATGGACTCCCATAAAATGGTGCTGACCGATACGCTCATAGTGGTAAATGTCAGCGCACAGATTGCCAGCCCCCTGCAGATGAACCCCGTTAGTCACTCTTTCGGTACTGCTGTTATTTTTGTTTCCCTCCGCCCTGAACCAGCCATCCTGATTGCGTTTAATATACTGCCCGGCATCCATCTCTGCATTAGAGCGGACACGGAGTTCATTCCAGTTCCCGTGCCAGTCGCGGTAGGAAAGCAACCCGAAGTCCTCCTTCCCGGCAACAACTCTGGCCCCCATCAGCATTCTTGCGGTTACTTTGCCAGTATTGAAATCCGTATACACTGGAGCGGCATCATAGACCTGCCCGTTAATCAGCGGGTCCGGTCCGGTGAAGGAAGTGGAAATTCCTGCATTATGGGAAACCACCGCCCCGCCGGAGATGTCAACGCCGTTACGCAGGGAGACCCGGCCCGTGGACAAGCTGAACGAAAACGGCCGCAGAGTGTTCCACTGACCGTCCTGCGCCTGACCATCGACTGTGGTCAGGGCATAAAAATCCCGGCCATCATTACGCAGAATGACGCCGGTATTGCCGCTGGCGAGCCGGAATGCGTTCGCTGATTTTGAAACAACTTCCCCGTCGCTGACGAGACGTTTGCGCAGTGTGGTCAGGGATTTGAGCTCGGTGATGTCGTCATTCACGCCATTCAGTACCTGAGCGTTAGTTTTCTGTTCAGCCATCATAATGTCCTTTTTTGCTGGTTCGGTGTGGTTGGTGTTTTATTGATACTGTATATATATACAGTAAAAAAAATAACCTTACTCTGCTCCTGAAAGGCTGTCAACAGATGAGAGTCAGTCATATATTTACTGACCCTGACCCAAAATCCTGCTCCATTCAGAAACAGAATTGCGGCACGATAAACACTCCCCTGAACGGAGGATGTGCCGATGAAAAAGTCACGATTCACCGAAGAGCAGATTGTTTTTGCCCTGAAGCAGGCTGAACTGGGTACGTCAGTGCCGGACGTCTGTCGCAAGTTGGGCATTTCGGATGCCACTTTCTATACGTGGCGTAAAAAATACGGCGGCATTTCTCCTTCGGAGCTGAAGCACATATGCGGCAACTGGAAGAGGAAAATCTGCGGCTGAAGAGGCTGGTTGCCGATCTGAGCCTCGACAAGGCGATGCTGCAGGACGTGCTGGCAAAAAAGAGCTGACGCAGGCACGCCTGCGCGAATGGGTCAGGGATTTGCAAGCCCGCTACGGGGCCAGTGAGAGACAGGTCTGTTTTGCGCTGCGGGTCAGCCGCAGCTCGTTTCGATATCGTTCTGTGGCCGCCGACGACAGCGCACTGCGGCTACGCATCCGTAAGATAACCGAAACCCGGGTTCATTACGGGTACCGCCGGGTACACGTGATGCTCAGGCGGGAAGGCTGGCGCGATAATCACAAAAGAATCTACCGCCTCTACTGTGAGCAGGGTCTGTCGCTGCGCCTCAAACGGCCACGCCGCAATAAATCGGCCCAGCGCCGACAACCGCAGCCTCAGGGTCTGTATCCGAATCACGTCTGGGGCATGGATTTTGTCTCTGATGCGTTGTTTGACGGGCGACGACTGCGCCTGTTGACGGTGATCGACCTGTACACCCGCGAATGCCTGAGGATCTGCGTGGGGCAGAATTTGCGTTCAACAGAAGTGGCAAAAATGCTGAACAGCATAGCGCTCAGACGTCCTTTACCTCAGTTGCTGAAAACCGATAATGGTTCTGAATTTGCAGGGAAAATGCTGGACAGATGGGTGTACGAAAGAGGCATCAGAATCGACTTCTCACGCCCGGGAACACCGACGGACAATGCGACGGTGGAGTCCTTCAACGGCAGGTAACGGCAGGAATGCCTGAACGAAAACTGGTTCATGTCCCTGGAGGATGCGCGGTGCAAAATCGAGGCCTGGCGCATACACTATAACCAGAGACGTCCCCATTCTGCGCTGGGCTGGATGACGCCATCTGAATTTGCTGAAAAGTCTGCCGGTTGCCTGAATATGCAGCCAACATGAAGCCGGTTATTCCTGATTATGACTGGAGCATATTCGGGGTCAGGGTCAGCGCTTCTGCGGGTATAGACTCCACATACTGCAAAATCTCGGCATTCAAACCAGCTACGAATAAATCAATGTCCTGCATCGTTAGTTTTTTCATCGTCTTAATGATCTTGAGAAGTTGTTCGCGACGTATCCTACCAAGTCTGAAGAGGGATATGTACGGGCTGAGACGAGCAATGATAAACCGGCAGCGACGGGGACTATCAGTACCCAAAGAACAACGGAAAAACTGGCTATCAGGAAAGCGAAAGTAGACATAGTAAATGTCGTTTCTGCGAAGGGTATGGGGGATGTAGCAACCGTTGGTGTATCCCATTCTGTATCCCATTTTTGCTTCTGAGCACCTGAGATACACCAACGTATTGTTTTGGAATGAGTTGAAGCTGACCGATAAGCCGGGTTCTGTCGTGGACAGTCATTCATCTAGGCCAGCAATCGCTCACTGGCTCAAGCAGCCTACCCGGGTTCAGTACGGGCCGTACCTTATGAACCCCTATTTGGCCTTGCTCCGGGTGGAGTTTACCGTGCCGCGAACTGTTACCAGCCGCGCGGTGCGCTCTTACCGCACCCTTTCACCCTTACCTGATCCCGCTTGCGCGGGCCATCGGCGGTTTGCTCTCTGTTGCACTGGTCGTGGGTTTCCCCCCCAGGCGTTACCTGGCACCCTGCCCTATGGAGCCCGGACTTTCCTCCCCTCCGCCCGTCTCCCCCGAAGGAGGACGACGACGAAGCGGCGACTGTCTGGTCAGCTTCGGCGCGAAGTATAGAGGGTTTGCCACCGGTTGTCATCCCTCCATCGCCATCCCGGCCCGCAATGTCGCGGCGATGTTGCGCGACGCGCGATAAATATTGTCCGATGCCCCGCGAAAGGCCTCTTCCAGCGTCGAAATATTATTCAGCACGCTGAATACCGCGTCGATGCCGAACTGATGCACCACGCCAACGTCGCGGGTCAGGCTGCCAGCAATGCCAATCACCGGCTTATGGTACTTCTTCGCCACGCTCGCCACGCCGACCGGCACCTTGCCGTGGATGCTTTGGCTATCAAGCCGCCCTTCGCCGGTCACCACCAGCGAGCAGTCGAGGATATGCTCTTCCAGATTCAGCGCCTGGGTGACAATCTCGATCCCGCTGCGCAGTTCAGCATTGAGGAACGCCATCAGCGCGGCCCCCATACCTCCGGCGGCGCCGGCTCCCGCCACCTGTTTCACGTCCACGCGCAAATCGCTTTTTATCACATTGGCATAGTGTTCAAGATTGCGATCCAGCTCGAGGATCATCGCTTCGCTCGCCCCCTTCTGCGGGCCAAAAATACGCGAGGCGCCCACATCGCCAGTCAGAGGATTGGTCACGTCGCAGGCTACGCGGATGGCACATTCCTGCAGCCGGGCGTCCAGACCGCGGAGATCGATGGCATTCAGGCTGGCGAGGCTCCCGCCGCCGTTGCCAATCTCGCTGCCGTTAGCATCGCGAAGGCTGGCCCCTAGCGCCTGCACCATCCCGGCGCCGCCATCGTTAGTGGCGCTGCCGCCGATGCCGATGATGATATTTTTCGCCCCATGATCCAGCGCCTGGAGAATCAGCTCGCCGGTCCCGCGCGATGTCGTCAACAGCGGATTGCGCAGCGCCGGCGGAACCAGGGCCAGTCCGCTGGCGGCCGCCATCTCGATAAACGCCGTTTTACCGTCGCCGGACATACCCCAGCTGGCGTTCACCTTTTCACCTAACGGCCCGGTAACCAGAGCGGTATATTCAGAGCCCTGCGTGGCGGCAATCATGGCCTCAACGGTGCCTTCGCCACCGTCGGCAACCGGGACGGAAACATACTCCGCATCGGGGAAAATTTCCCGAAATCCTTTTTCTATTGCCTGAGCTACCTCAATGGCAGAAAGGCTTTCTTTATAAGAGTCTGGGGCGATTACGATTTTCATAGTTATGTAGCCTGACAGTGCCGCGCAAGGCAAGAATTACAGGGCGCGTTTCACGCCCTTCTTGTTAGCGAGTGACTTCCACTTTCGCCAGTTTTTCGTAATAGCACGCCAGCGCGCTGTGGTCGGCGGTACCCAGACCATCGGCACGCAGCGCCTGCATCATTTCCATCACCG
This sequence comes from Klebsiella sp. Ech2A, assembly GCF_030078455.1. Lineage (NCBI taxonomy): Bacteria > Pseudomonadati > Pseudomonadota > Gammaproteobacteria > Enterobacterales > Enterobacteriaceae > Klebsiella > Klebsiella sp. Ech2A. The sequence goes on from NZ_JAQGFU010000007.1 coordinate 63,371, forward strand.
CCGCCGTCAGCGGCAGCTGAGCGCCCACGCCGTGGGACGTATCCAGCGCGTTGGCCAGGTCCTTAATATGCAGGTCAATGCGAAAGCCTGGCTTGAAGTTACGATCCATCACCATCGGCGCCTTCGCATCCAACACGGTGCTCCCCGCCAGGCCGCCGCGGATAGCCTGATACACCAGATCCGGATTGACGCCCGCTTTGGTGGCGAGAGTCAGCGCTTCAGACATCGCGGCAATATTCAGCGCGACGATCACCTGGTTGGCGAGCTTCGTCACGTTGCCTGCCCCCACTTCGCCGGTGTGCACGACCGAACCGGCCATCGTCTTCATCAGGTCGTAGTATTTATCGAAGATAGCCTTATCGCCGCCGACCATCACCGACAGCGTGCCGTCGATCGCCTTCGGCTCGCCGCCGCTTACCGGTGCGTCGAGCATATCCACACCCTTTGCCTTCAGCGCTTCGCTAATTTCGCGGCTGGCCAGCGGCGCGATGGAGCTCATATCAATCAGTACGGTACCCGGCTTCGCGCCTTCAATGATGCCGTTTTCACCCAGCGCGACCTCTTTCACATGCGGGGAGTTCGGCAGCATCGTGATAATCACATCGCACTGCTCGGCAATCGCCTTCGCCGTAGCCGCCGTTTCTGCCCCGGCAGCCATCACTTCAGCAACCGCTTCAGGATTACGATCGGAAACCACCAGCGAGTAACCGGCTTTCAGCAAGTTTTTGCTCATAGGCTTGCCCATGATGCCCAGGCCAATAAAACCAACTTTCATCGTCATAACGTTCTCTCTCTTTTGATCCCGAGGGTTATTTTTTAAAAGAATCCGCAAGCTTCTGCGTGGCGGAGCGGAATGCGCCCAGGTCGCTGCCGACGGCAACAAAGGTGGCGCCCCATTCCAGATAGCGACGCGCATCGGCCTCTACCGGCGCCAGAATGCCGCTCGGCTTACCGTGCTTTTTCGCACTCGCAAAAATCTGCTGAATCGCGCGCTGAACGTCAGGGTGAGAGGCGTTGCCGAGATGACCCAACGCCGCGGCCAGGTCGCTTGGGCCGACAAAAATGCCGTCAACGCCTTCGGTTGCCGCGATGGCATCGACGTTATCTACGCCCTGCTGGCTCTCAATCTGTACGAGGATGGTGATATTTTTGTTGGATTGCGCGAAGTAGTCCGGCACGGTGCCAAACATGTTGGCGCGGTGAGAAACGGAAACCCCGCGGATACCTTCCGGCGGATAGCGGGTGGAGGCCACCGCGTTCACCGCCTCTTCTTTGCTTTCCACAAACGGGATCAGGAAGTTGTAAAAGCCGATATCCAGCAGGCGCTTAATAATCACCGGCTCGTTGGTCGGGACCCGCACAACCGCGGCGCTGGCGCTGCCCTTCAGCGCCATCAGCTGTGGGATAAAGGTCGTAATGTCGTTTGGCGCATGCTCGCCGTCCAGCACCAGCCAGTCAAAGCCCGCAAGGCCTAAGACTTCGGTGCTAATGGGGCTTGCCAGCGCGGACCAGCAGCCAATCTGCACCTGGTGCGCAGCCAGCGCTGCCTTGAATTTGTTCGGGAAGATATCGTTATTCATCGCTTATACCTTGTCACTTAACCGTGAATTATTTTTGCAGTTCCATACGTTTGATGTCGCCAACAATGAAGAGGTAGCAAACCATCGCCATCAGAGCTGAACAACCGACAAACACCAGCGCTGCGTTAAATGAATGCAGCTCGCTGACCAGATAACCAATGACCAGCGGAGTAACGATGGACGCCACGTTACCAAATACGTTGAAGACCCCGCCGCACAGACCAACAATCTCTTTCGGTGCGGTATCAGAAATGACCGGCCAGCCGAGGGCGCCAAAGCCTTTGCCGAAGAACGCCAACGCCATCAGGATGACCACCAGCGCGGTGTTATCGGTGTAGTTACACAGAATAATGGTTGAAGCCAGCAGCATGCCGAGCACGATAGGCAGCTTACGGGCCAGCGTGATAGAAAAGCCGCGTTTAATCAGATAGTCAGAGAACACGCCGCCCAGCACGCCGCCGGCAAAACCGCACAGCGCCGGGATGGATGCCACCAGCCCCACTTTCAGAATCGACATCCCCTTTTCCTGCACCAGGTAAATCGGGAACCATGTGAGGAAGAACCAGGTGATGGTGTTGATAAAATATTGGCCGAAGAATACGCCCAGCATCATGCGGTTGGTTAACAGCTGCTTGATATAGTGGAGCTTTGGCCCGCTGGCGGTATTGCCGCCGGGCTTTTTATGGTCCATATCCACCACCGCGCCGTTGTCAGAGATGAACTTCAGCTCCTCCTTTGACATCCGCGGATGGTCGGTCGGGTTATGAATCAGCTTTACCCACAGGCCGGTGAGGACAAAACCGATGACCCCCATCACGGTAAACACGTGCTCCCAGCCCCAGGCGAAGGTTAACCAGCCGAGCAGAGGCGAGAACAGCGCCAGGGAAAAATATTGCGCAGAGTTAAAGATAGCGGAGGCGGTACCGCGCTCTTTGGTCGGGAACCAGGCCGCAACGATGCGGGCGTTAGCCGGAAATGACGGCGCTTCAGAAAAGCCCAGCATAAACCGCATAATAAACATCGAAATCCCGGCCCAGGCGATGGGAAAGACGTCAACAAAGCCCTGCAGGAAGGTAAACAGCGACCAGAAGAACAGGCTGTAGGTGTAGACTTTCTTCGAGCCAAACTTATCGAGCAGCCAGCCGCCGGGGATTTGCATCAGCAAATAGGCCCAGCCAAAGGCGGAGAAAATGTATCCCATCGACACGGCGCTGAGCTGAAGCTCTTTTGCTACTGCGGTTCCGGCAATGGAGAGCGTTGCGCGGTCGGCATAGTTAACGGCAGTAACGATAAAGATTATTAGTAAAATTAAATATCGGGTGGGGAAACCTTTTTTTGTTCCTTCAACCGTATCAAGCATCATTTTATTTACCTCAGGTACTCGAGAAGTTATTTTATTATTATTTAAGCGTTATGCTAAAGATGCCCTTTAAATAAAAACAAACATCAAATAGCAATTCTGGCGTAATGAAATCGTCATTCAGTATAAACAGCAGGCATCGGCCGCGCATTGTGCAAAAGCACAATTAATGAGGTTTATATAAATATTACTTTAAACATATGCATATAATGATGGGCGCTAATGCACATATTTACGCTTTGATGCCGCTGCTGGCGCGGCTATCGCGATAATGAGTGATCGCCATCACATTTTTGCTCGCTAACTCCTGACATTCTAATTCCACAATACTGAGAACATCCTCAATTAGATTTTATATAGAGCTAACTATTTTATTATCCCCACCTGGCTGGAGAATACTGGACAATGGCCGACATCGAAATTAGACAACAATCGCCCAGCGCGTTTTATATTAAAGTACACGACACCGATAATGTGGCAATTATTGTCAATGATAATGGCCTGAAAGCGGGGAGTCGTTTCCCGGACGGGCTGGAGCTGATTGAACATATTCCTCAGGGCCATAAGGTGGCGCTGGTGGATATTCCGGTTCACGGCGAAATCATTCGCTATGGCGAAGTCATCGGTTACGCCGTTCGCGATATCGCGCGCGGCAGCTGGATTGACGAGTCCACGGTAGAGCTGCCCAGCGCGCCGCCGCTGAATACCCTGCCGCTGGCGACCAAAGTCCCGCAGGCGCTGCCGGCGCTTGAAGGCTATACCTTTGAAGGCTATCGCAATGCCGACGGCAGCGTCGGGACCAAGAATCTGCTCGGCATCACCACCAGCGTGCACTGCGTGGCCGGGGTTGTCGATTACGTGGTCAAAATCATCGAACGCGATCTGCTGCCGAAGTATCCGAACGTCGATGGCGTGGTGGGCCTCAATCACCTGTACGGCTGCGGCGTCGCCATCAACGCGCCGGCGGCCGTGGTGCCTATCCGCACTATCCACAATATCTCGTTGAACCCAAATTTTGGCGGCGAGGTAATGGTTGTTGGCCTCGGCTGTGAAAAGCTGCAGCCAGAGCGTCTGCTGCAGGGGACGGAAGATGTTCAGCCCGTTGCCGTTGATAGCGCCAGCATCGTGCGGCTGCAGGATGAGCATCACGTGGGTTTTCAATCCATGGTCGACGATATTCTGCAGGTTGCAGAGCGTCACCTGGCGAAGCTCAACCAGCGCCAGCGCGAAACCTGCCCGGCGTCCGAGCTGGTGGTCGGCATGCAGTGCGGCGGCAGCGACGCGTTTTCCGGCGTCACCGCCAACCCGGCGGTCGGCTATGCCTCCGACCTGCTGGTACGCTGCGGCGCGACGGTGATGTTCTCAGAGGTCACCGAAGTCCGTGACGCCATTCATCTGCTCACGCCACGCGCGGTGAACGAGGAGGTCGGTAAACGCCTGCTCGAAGAGATGGCCTGGTACGATAACTATCTCGATCTCGGCCAAACCGATCGCAGCGCCAACCCCTCCCCGGGGAATAAAAAAGGCGGCCTCGCCAACGTGGTGGAAAAGGCGCTGGGCTCTATCGCTAAATCGGGGAAAAGTGCGATTGTCGAAGTGCTATCGCCGGGCCAGCGTCCGACGAAGCGCGGGCTGATATTTGCCGCCACGCCGGCCAGCGATTTTGTTTGCGGTACCCAGCAGGTCGCATCCGGCATTACGGTTCAGGTGTTCACCACCGGCCGCGGTACGCCGTACGGCCTCGTCGCGGTGCCGGTCATTAAAATGGCAACCCGCACCGAGCTGGCGAACCGCTGGTACGATCTGATGGATATTAACGCCGGGACTATCGCCACCGGCGAAGAGACTATCGAAGACGTGGGCCTGAAGCTGTTTGAGTTTATTCTTGACGTCGCCAGCGACCGGAAGAAAACCTTTTCAGACCAGTGGGGGCTGCATAACCAGCTGGCGGTGTTTAACCCGGCGCCGGTGACCTGATCCGCTAAAGGTCAGCCCTCTCTGCTTCAGGAGAGGGCTGCAGAATGACGCTTTAGGCATTCACTAAAATAACGTCTATTCCATGCTTACGCAGCGCTTCCAGGCTTTCTGCGGGGATGCCTTCATCGACGATAATCATATCAATACGCTGAGTATCAATGATTTTATGCAGGCTGGAACGGTTGAACTTGCTGGAGTCCGTCACGACAATAATACGCTCCGCCACTTCACACATCCGGCGGTTGAGCCTGGCTTCATCCTCATTATGCGTGCTGACACCACGTTCCAGATCGATAGCATCCACGCCGAGAAACAGCATATCGAAGTGGTAATTCTGTAAAGACTGCTCGGCCTGGTCGCCATAAAACGACTGCGACTGACGGCGCAGATGGCCCCCGGTCATCAGCAGCTCTACTCCCTCCGCCTCCAGTAACGCATTGCCGACGTTCATGCCGTTAGTCATCACAATCACATCAGCATGCTGGCGCATCAGGCGAGCTATTTCATACGTGGTGGTGCCTGAGTCAAGGATGACGCGGTGTCCCGGCTGAATCAGCTTAACGGCCGCTTTGGCAATATTGTGCTTTACCGCGGTATTCAGCGAGCTTTTATCCTCAACAGAAGGCTCCACGCCCGGCGTACTGCTATCGCAAATCAGAGCCCCGCCGTAGGCACGAACCGCAATGCCCTGCTTTTCCAGAAACGCCAGATCGTTGCGGATCGTAACCGTGGAGACACCAAACAGAAGGGAAAGATCGTTAACCTGCACGCTTCCCTGCTGCCGCAACCGCTGAATAATTTGCTCTCGCCTTTCGCTGGTCCCGGCGAGGCGCTTCTCTATGGAAGAATCGGTGCCACTCATAAGCATTCCCTAAACTAATCTTTCATTTCATTTCGATTTACCTATTAACACCTTTCTTTTAGCGGAATGCAAGCCCCGCAACGCGGTTAAGGGGGAGATACCTTGACGCTGAAACCTTTCATTATGTTTCTTTTGTGAAACAGATCGGAAAACTATTATCTTTCGTTTTATTTTTACCGCACCATGACGCAGTATTAAATGAAACAAAACGAAAGATTGATATCATTACCATCCGAAATGGAGAGGAAAGTGAAACATCTTACAGAAATGGTGGCACAGCATAAACGAGGGAGCACAAGCGGGATTTATGCCGTCTGTTCCGCGCATCCACTGGTACTCGAAGCGGCCATTCGTTACGCCCGGGCCCAGCAGGCTCCGCTGCTGATCGAAGCCACCTCCAATCAGGTGGATCAGTTCGGTGGCTATACCGGCATGACGCCCACTGATTTCCGCGGCTTCGTCTGCCAGCTTGCCAGCTCGCTCGATTTTCCCCAGTCGCAGCTGATCCTTGGCGGCGATCATCTCGGCCCTAACCGCTGGCAAAACCTGCCCGCCGCGCAGGCGATGGCCAATGCCGACGATCTCATTAAAAGCTACGTCGCCGCCGGCTTTAAGAAGATCCATCTCGATTGCAGCATGTCCTGCGAGGGCGATCCGCTGCCGTTAACCGATGAGATCGTCGCAGACCGCGCAGCCCGACTGGCAAAAATTGCCGAAGAGACCTGCCGTGAGCACTTTGGCGAATCAGATCTCGTCTACGTAATAGGCACCGAAGTGCCCGTCCCAGGCGGCGCCCATGAAACGCTTACCGAACTGCAGGTCACCACGCCTGATGCGGCGCGCGCGACGCTGGAAGCGCATCGCCATGCCTTTGCAAAGCAGGGGTTGAGCCATATCTGGCCGCGCATTATCGGCCTGGTGGTCCAGCCCGGCGTCGAATTCGATCATATCAACGTTATCGACTATCAGCCGCAGAAAGCCGTGGCGCTGAGCGCCATGGTGGAAGCCTATGACACGCTAATATTTGAAGCCCACTCCACGGACTATCAGACGCCGCAGGCGCTGCGTCAGCTGGTGAAAGATCACTTTGCCATTCTCAAAGTCGGCCCGGCGCTCACCTTCGCCCTGCGCGAAGCCCTGTTCTCGCTGGCGGCGATAGAGGAAGAACTCCTGCCCGCGAAAGCGTGTTCCGGCCTGCGCCACGTGCTGGAAAACGTCATGCTCGATCGCCCGGAATATTGGCAAAACCACTATCACGGCGACGGCAATGCGCGGCGCCTGGCGCGAGGCTACAGCTACTCCGATCGCGTCCGCTACTACTGGCCGGACAGCCAGATCGATGAGGCGTTTGCACGCCTGGTGCGTAATCTGGCGGACTGGCCGATTCCGCTGCCGCTCATCAGCCAGTATATGCCGCTGCAGTACATCAAAGTTCGCGAGGGCGATCTCAAGGCGACACCGCGGGAACTCATCATCGACCACATTCAGGACATACTGCAGCAGTACCACGCTGCCTGTCAGGGCGTTACGTCCCATAACGCATAACAACGAAGAGGAAAACGCGATGCCAAACATTGTCTTAAGTCGTATTGATGAACGTTTGATCCACGGCCAGGTGGGCGTCCAGTGGGTTGGATTTGCGGGGGCTAACCTGGTGCTGGTGGCCAACGATGAGGTTGCTGAAGATTCGGTACAGCAAAATCTGATGGAGATGGTGCTGGCGGAGGGGATCGCCGTCCGCTTCTGGTCGCTGCAAAAAGTGATTGAAAATATCCACCGCGCTGCCGATCGGCAAAAAATTCTGCTGGTTTGTAAAACACCGGCTGATTTCCTCAGGCTGGTGGAGGGCGGGGTTCCCGTCGCGCGGATCAACGTAGGAAATATGCACTACGCCAATGGCAAACAGCACATTGCCAAAACGGTTTCTGTAGACGCTGACGATATTGCCGCGTTTAACGGCCTGAAGGCCGCCGGGGTGGAATGCTTCGTTCAGGGCGTTCCGACAGAACCCGCTTTGGATCTCTTTAAACTACTATGAGGGATTCATAATGGAAATCAGTCTATTGCAGGCTTTTGCATTAGGTATTCTTGCCTTTATTGCCGGCCTCGATATGTTCAACGGGTTAACCCATATGCACCGACCCGTGGTCCTCGGCCCGCTGGTCGGCCTGATTTTGGGCGATCTGCATACCGGTATTTTAACCGGCGGCACGCTGGAGCTGGTCTGGATGGGGCTGGCCCCGCTGGCGGGTGCCCAGCCGCCAAACGTGATTATCGGCACTATCGTCGGTACCACCTTTGCCATTACCACCGGCGTGAAGCCTGATGTCGCGGTCGGCGTCGCCGTCCCCTTCGCCGTCGCGGTACAGATGGGAATCACCTTCCTGTTCTCGGTAATGTCCGGCGTGATGTCCCGCTGCGACCGAATGGCGGCAAACGCCGATACCAGGGGTATTGAGCGGGTGAACTATCTGGCCCTGCTGGCGTTAGGGACCTTCTATTTTCTCTGCGCCTTCCTGCCTATCTTTTTCGGGGCGGAACATGCGAAAACCGCCATTGATGTGCTACCGGAGCGCCTGATTGACGGCCTCGGCGTGGCGGGCGGCATCATGCCGGCTATCGGCTTCGCCGTGCTGCTGAAAATCATGATGAAAAACGTCTATATCCCCTACTTTATCATCGGCTTTGTGGCCGCAGCGTGGCTGAAGCTACCGGTACTGGCGATTGCCGCCGCGGCGCTGGCTATGGCGCTCATCGACCTGCTGCGCAAATCTCCAGAACCGGCTGCGCAGGCGGCACAGAAAGAGGAATTCGAAGATGGCATCTAATCAAACCACTCTGCCAGGCGTCTCCACCTCCGAAGGGACGCTGCTTTCCGGCGTGAATGAAAACGTCTACGAAGACCAGACCCTCGGTGCGGAGCTAACGAAAAAAGATATTAACCGCGTCGCCTGGCGCTCCATGCTCCTGCAAGCCTCGTTCAACTACGAACGTATGCAGGCATCCGGCTGGCTGTATGGCCTGCTGCCGGCGCTGAAAAAGATCCACACCAACGAGCGCGACCTGGCACGTGCCATGAAAGGCCATATGGGCTTCTTCAACACCCACCCGTTCCTGGTGACCTTTGTCATTGGCATTATCCTCGCGATGGAGCGCTCCAAGCAGGACGTCAACAGCATTCAGAGCACCAAAATCGCCGTCGGTGCCCCGCTCGGCGGGATTGGCGATGCGATGTTCTGGCTGACGCTGCTGCCGATTTGCGGCGGCATTGGTGCCAGCCTTGCGCTGCAGGGTTCTATTCTCGGCGCGGTGGTGTTTATTGTGCTGTTTAACGTGGTACATCTCGGATTGCGCTTTGGCCTGGCACACTACGCTTATCGTATGGGCGTGGCGGCGATACCGTTAATTAAAGCCAATACCAAAAAGGTCGGGCATGCGGCGTCAATCGTCGGGATGACGGTGATCGGCGCGCTGGTGGCAACCTATGTTCGCCTCAGCACCACCCTGGAAATCACCGCGGGTGATGCGGTGGTGAAGCTGCAAACGGATGTTATCGATAAGCTGATGCCGGCGTTTCTACCGCTGGTTTATACCCTGGCCATGTTCTGGCTGGTACGCCGCGGCTGGAGCCCGCTGCGCCTCATCGCGCTCACCGTCGTCCTGGGCGTTGTGGGTAAATTCTGCCACTTCCTGTAAATACAAAGAGGTATGCAATGTTAGGTATTATTTTGACGGGTCATGGCGGTTTTGCCAGCGGTATGGCAATGGCGATGAAACAAATACTGGGCGAGCAGTCGCAGTTTATCGCTATCGATTTTCCAGAGACCTCAACCACCGCACTGCTCACCTCGCAGCTGGAACAGGCGGTGGGCCAGCTGGGCGCTGAAGATGATATCGTTTTTCTGACTGACCTTCTGGGCGGTACGCCATTTCGCGTGGCCTCAACGCTGGCGATGCAAAAACCAGGGAGTGAAGTGATTACCGGCACCAATCTGCAGCTGCTGCTGGAAATGGTCCTGGAACGCGAGGGCCTGAACAGCGAAGCGTTTCGCCTGCAGGCGCTGGAGTGCGGGCACCGCGGATTAACCAGCCTGGTCGACGAGCTCGCGCGCTGCCGCGAAGACAAACCGATAGAGGAAGGGATATGACGCAGATTCTGCGCGCCAGACGACTGCTAACCGAGCAGGGCTGGCTTGCCGATCATCAGCTGCGTATTGAAGCAGGGGTCATCACCGCAGTCGAGCCTGTCCCCGCCGGCGTAACCGCTCGCGACGCCGATCTCCTTTGCCCGGCTTACATCGATATTCATGTCCACGGCGGCGCGGGTATTGATGTGATGGACGAGGCGCCGGACGCGCTCGACCGGTTGGCAATATATAAAATGCGCGAGGGGGTCGGCGCCTGGCTGCCGACTACCGTCACCGCGCCGCTGCCGGCCATCCACGGCGCGCTGGAACGCATCGCCCGGCGCGTATTTTCCGGTGGTCCCGGCGCGCTGGTGCTGGGCAGCTATCTGGAAGGGCCCTACTTCACCCCGCAGAATAAAGGCGCCCATCCGCCTGAGCTGTTCCGCGAGCTGGACGTCGCCGAGCTGGATACGCTCATTGTCCGCTCGCGGCAAACGCTGCGGGTAGTGGCGCTGGCGCCGGAAAAGCCGGGGGCAATAGCGGCGATTCATCACCTTAAACGGCATGGCGTGCGGGTGATGCTGGGCCATAGCGCCGCCACCTATGAACAAACCTGCGCCGCATTCGCTGCCGGTGCCGACGGGCTGGTGCACTGCTACAACGGGATGAGCGGATTACATCACCGGGAGCCGGGCATGGTCGGTGCCGGGCTCACCACGCCGCGGGCGTGGCTGGAGCTGATTGCCGACGGGCATCATGTTCATCCCGCGGCTATGCGTCTGTGCTCCTGCTGCGCCGGGCAGCGCATGGTCCTGATAACAGATGCGATGCAGGCAGCCGGCATGCCCGATGGCCGCTATTCGCTCTGCGGCGAAGCGGTGGAAATGCGCGGCGGTATCGTACGAACGGCCTCCGGTAGCCTGGCAGGCAGTACGCTCTCGCTTGATGCGGCCGTTCGCAACATGGTCGAACTGGCGGGAGCGGCGCCGGAAGAGGCCATTCATATGGCTTCGCTGCACCCCGCCCGCCTGCTGGGTATTGACGATCGGCTGGGATCGTTACGCACGGGAAAATGCGCGAACGTTATTGCGCTAAACGACGGGCTACACCTTCAGCAAATCTGGATTCAGGGCCAGGCTCTCCCCCTTTAGCCCTTTCATTATGCGTCATATTGGCCTTCGCCCTCGTCGCGCAAGGCCTTTCTTTTTCTTTCTAAAAGAACGTAACCCCTGGGATTATTTAATTAAAAAACATATTTATCATATAGATAGATATATTCATTGTTTCCCGATCACAGTTTCGTTTTATTTCTTGTTTCTTTGATTGAAGTTTCGATTTCTTTCCTATAGATTTTATTTAGCTGATTACATGAATAAGTGAAACGAAACGAAAGATAGCGACAATTTTGCCAGCGTCTGATGTGGAATTCACACGACTAAGGACTGTGTTATGCCTGAAACCTATACCGCTACCTCCGCCGCGACCGGCACCTGGACAGAAACCGAAATCCGCCAACAGCCCGCCTGCTGGATCCGCTCGCTCACCAACATCGACAATCTCCGTTCGGCGATCGACGACTTCCTTGCGCCATTACTGCGTAAAGACGACCTGCGGATCGTTCTGACGGGAGCAGGAACCTCCGCCTTTATCGGTGAGATCGTTGCGCCCTGGCTGGCGCGCCATACCGGAAAAAACATCAGCGCGGTGCCAACGACCGACCTGGTCACCAATCCGATGGACTATCTCAACGCCGAACGCCCGCTGCTGCTGGTCTCCTTCGCCCGCTCCGGCAATAGCCCGGAGAGCGTTGCCGCCGTAGAGCTGGCCAATCAGTTCGTCCCGGACTGTTACCACCTGTCGATTACCTGTAATGAATCCGGCAACCTGTATCAAAACGCGGTAAACAGCGACAACGCCTTTGCGCTACTGATGCCGGCGGAAACGCACGACCGCGGCTTTGCAATGACCAGCAGTATTACCACCATGATGGCGAGCTGCCTTGCGGTGTTCGCGCCCGAGGCGATCGGCAGCAGAACCTTCCGCAACGTGGCGGATCGCTGTCAGACGATCCTCACGTCGCTCGGCGAATTTAATAACGGCGTATTTGGCAATGAGCCGTGGCGGCGGATCGTCTATCTCGGCAGCGGCGGATTACAGGGCGCGGCGCGCGAATCGGCCCTCAAGGTCCTCGAGCTGACCGCCGGTAAGCTGGCGGCGTTTTATGACTCCCCAACCGGCTTTCGTCACGGGCCGAAATCGCTGGTGGATAACGAAACGCTGGTGGTGGTATTTGTCTCCAGCCATCCCTATACCCGGCAGTACGATCTCGATCTGCTGGCCGAGCTGCGTCGCGATAAACAGGCAATGCGCGTGGTGGCGATTAGCGACGAATCAAATGCCGTTATCGCAGCGGGTCCGCATATTCTGCTGCCGCCTTCCCGCACGTTTATCGACGTTGAGCTGGCTTTCTGTTTCCTGATGTATGCCCAGGTATTCGCCCTCACGCAGTCCATCAGCGTTGGTAATACTCCGGACACCCCATCCGCCAGCGGAACGGTTAACCGCGTGGTACAGGGCGTTGTTATTCATCCATGGCAGGCGTAAGAGGATCGCATCATGAGCATTATTTCAACTAAATATCTCCTTCTGGATGCCCAGGCAAAAGGCTATGCGGTGCCGGCATTTAACATTCATAACGCCGAGACGATCCAGGCGATCCTCGAAGTCTGCAGCGCCATGCGATCGCCGGTGATCCTCGCCGGCACGCCGGGCACCTTTAAGCATATCGCGCTGGAGGAGATCTACGCCCTGTGCAGCGCCTACGCCACCACCTACGACATGCCGCTGGCGCTGCATCTCGATCACCATGAATCGCTGGACGATATCCGCCGCAAGGTTAACGCCGGCGTGCGTAGCGCCATGATCGACGGCAGCCACTTCCCCTTCGATGAGAACGTAAAGCTGGTGAAATCAGTCGTCGAATTCTGCCACCAGCATGATTGCAGCGTAGAGGCCGAACTCGGTCGCCTGGGCGGCATGGAAGATGACATGAGCGTAGATGCCGAAAGCGCATTTCTGACCGACCCGCAGGAAGCAAAACGCTTTGTCGAACTGACCGGCGTCGACAGCCTGGCGGTGGCTATCGGCACCGCTCACGGACTTTATACCAAAACGCCAAAAATTGATTTTCACCGTCTGGGGGAGATTCGCGACGTGGTTGATGTGCCCCTGGTCCTGCACGGCGCGAGCGATGTCCCTGACGAGTACGTGCGTCGCGCCATTGAGCTCGGGGTCTGCAAAGTCAATGTGGCAACCGAGCTGAAAATTGCGTTTTCCGGCGCCGTAAAACAGTGGTTCGGCGAACATCCTGATGGCAATGACCCACGCTTTTACATGCGTGTCGGTATGGATGCCATGAAAGAAGTGGTAAAAAGCAAAATCAACGTCTGCGGTTCAGCGAATAAATTAGCGATCTGTTCGCCATCCGTTTCGTAAATTAAACATAATTATATTATTTCAACAACGCGTAACTCACAGCCTATATCGGCAGGAATTACTAATATGAGTACTCCAAATATTTTATTAACCCGGATTGATAACCGCCTGGTACATGGCCAGGTTGGCGTCACGTGGACATCAACCATTGGCGCTAACTTACTGATTGTCGTCGATGATGAAGTCGCAAATGACGATATACAGCAAAAGCTGATGGGCATTACCGCTGATACCTATGGCTTCGGCATTCGTTTTTTCTCAATCGAGAAAACAATCGCGATCATTGCGAAAGCGGCTCCTCATCAGAAGATTTTTCTAATCTGCCGCACTCCGGCCATCGTCAGAAGGCTGATCGAAGGCGGCCTGTCGTTGAAAGACGTCAACGTAGGAAATATGCATTTCTCTGAGGGGAAAAAACAGATCAGCAGCAAGGTATATGTCGATGATAGTGATTTAGACGATCTGCGATTTATCAAGCGCAGCGGTATTAATCTATTTATTCAGGATGTTCCTGGTGATGCGAAAGAGGGCATTCCTGATTAATTGCAGTGTCTCGATATTCTAATAGCGAAAGTCACCATTACGAGGCAACAAAATGCACGAAATTACACTCCTTCAGGGAATATCCCTGGCCGCGTTAGTTTTTGTTCTTGGGATAGATTTTTGGCTGGAAGCGCTGTTCCTTTTTCGTCCGATTATCGTCTGTACTCTTACCGGTGCGATTCTTGGCGACATCCATATCGGTTTGATCACCGGCGGTCTCACCGAGCTGGCTTTTGCCGGCCTGACGCCTGCCGGAGGCGTGCAGCCGCCAAACCCCATTATGGCTGGCGTGATGACCACCGTCATCGCCTGGACAACCGGGGTGGATGCGAAAACCGCAATTGGTTTAGGGCTGCCGTTTAGCCTGCTGATGCAGTACGTCATTCTGTTTTTCTACTCGGCATTTTCACTCTTTATGTCAAGGGCCGATAAGTGCGCGAAGGAGGCGAATACGGCGGCGTTTTCCCGTCTTAACTGGACGACAACGCTCATTGTCGCCTGTTCCTATGCGGCTATCGCCTTTCTCTGCACCTATCTTGCGCAGGGCGCGATGCAGGCGCTGGTAAAAGCCATGCCGGCCTGGCTAACGCACGGTTTTGAAGTCGCTGGCGGCATACTGCCTGCGGTCGGTTTTGGCCTCCTGCTGCGCGTTATGTTCAAGGCGCAGTACATTCCTTACCTCATCGCCGGCTTCCTGTTCGTATGCTATATCCAGGTCAGTAACCTGCTGCCGGTTGCCGTATTAGGCGCCGGGTTTGCGGTCTATGAATTCTTTAATGCCAAAGCTAAAAATGCCGCGCAGGCGGCAACCCAGAAAAACGATGCAGAGGATTACAGCAATGGGATCTGAAATCAGTAAAAAAGACATTACTCGCCTGGGGTTTCGTTCCTCTCTGCTTCAGGCCAGCTTCAACTATGAGCGTATGCAGGCCGGTGGGTTTACGTGGGCAATGTTGCCGATCCTGAAGAAGATCTACAAAGGCGACAAAGAAGGCCTCAGCGCCGCCATGAAGGATCATCTGGAGTTCATTAACACGCACCCTAACCTGGTCGGCTTCCTGATGGGTCTGCTGATTTCAATGGAAGAGAAAGGTGAAAACCGCAGCACGATAAAAGGGCTCAAGGTCGCGCTTTTTGGTCCTATCGCCGGCATCGGCGACGCCATATTCTGGTTCACCCTGTTACCGATTATGGCCGGGATCTGCTCCTCCTTCGCCAGCCAGGGCAACCTGCTGGGGCCAATTTTGTTCTTCGCAGTCTATCTTGCCATCTTCTTCCTGCGCGTGGGCTGGACGCATGTCGGCTATTCGGTGGGGATAAAAGCGATAGATAAGGTGCGGGAAAACTCGCAGATGATCGCCCGCTCGGCGACGATACTTGGGATCACGGTCATTGGCGGCCTGATTGCGTCCTACGTGCATATTAACGTCGTCACCACCTTTGCCATCGACGCCACGCATAACGTTGCGCTGCAGCAGGACTTTTTCGACAAGGTGTTCCCAAACATCTTACCGATGGGCTACACCCTGCTGATGTATTACCTGCTGCGGGTGAAAAAGGCGCATCCGGTATTGCTGATTGCCGTCACCTTTGTGCTGGCGATTCTGGGCTCCGCGCTGGGGATTTTGTAAATGAGCAGAATAGCTTTTCAGGAGCTGAGCGATTACCGTGCGCTGAGCAAGGACGTTAGCGAGCGATTGCTGGCGCTCATTCAGCGTAAGCCCGACGCGGTAATTTGTCTGGCGACGGGCGCTACGCCGCTGCTGGCCTATCAAATGTTTGTTGAAAAGGTGCAGGCACAAAAAACGGATACCAGTCAGGTTACCTTCGTGAAGCTCGATGAATGGGTTGGGCTATCGGCCGATAGCCCGGCAACCTGCGAAGCGTTTTTGCAGCAGCAAATTATTCTGCCGCTCGCCGTCACGCCCGATCGCTATATTTCGTTTGCTTCCGATAAGGCTGACGAACGGGAATGCCAGCGGGTTGTTGAACAGATTGCGCGGTGTGGCGGTTTAGACCTTTGTCTGTTGGGGATAGGTAAGAACGGTCATTTAGGACTTAACGAACCGAACGACTTCCTGGAACCCGCCTGCCATATTACCTATCTCGATGAGCGCACCCGCCTGCACGATATGCTGAAACAGGCATCAGCTCCCGTCGAGCAGGGGGTAACCTTGGGTCTTAGGGATATTCTGGCGGCAAAAGAGGTATTACTGCTGGTAGCCGGTGAGGGAAAACAGCAGGCGTTCGCCGCGTTCAGAGAAGGAAAAGTATCGACCCGCGTTCCGGCATCGTTCCTGTGGCTACACCCGCAGGCAACCTGTTTGTACTGCGCAATGTAAGAGCTGCCGGGCGGCGCCACGCCTGCCCGGCTTATCGAGTACAGAGCAAACTACTCGCCCTGCTGCTCCAGCGCGTGCTTATACAGCGCGTTTTTCTTCACGCCGTGAATTTCAGCGGCCAGCGCGGCGGCTTTTTTCAGCGGCAGCTCCGCCTGCAGCAGGGCCAGCGTCCGCAGCGCGTCCGCAGGCAGGGCCTCTTCCTGAGCCTTGAACCCTTCGACGATCAGCACCATTTCGCCCTTACGGCGGTTCTCATCTTCCTTCACCCACGCCACCAGCTCGCCGATTGGTGCGCCGTGGATCGATTCCCAGGTTTTAGTCAGCTCGCGCGCCAGCACCACGTAGCGGGACTCTCCCAGCACCGTGCAGATATCTTCCAGGCTTTCCAGCAGGCGGTGAGTGGACTCATAAAAAATAATCGTCCGCGGCTCTTCTTCCAGCGCCCTCAGCGTATCGCGGCGTCCCTTCGATTTTGCCGGCAGAAAGCCTTCATAGCAGAAGCGGTCCGACGGCAGGCCCGCCGCGCTCAGTGCGGCAATCGCCGCGCACGGTCCCGGCAGCGGCACGACGCGGATATTGGCCTCGCGGCAGGTGCGCACCAGATGATAGCCGGGATCGTTGATCAGCGGGGTCCCCGCATCGGAGACCAAGGCGATGTTTTGCCCGTCCTTCAGCTTTGCCAGAAGTGTTTCAGCTTTTTGCTGCTCGTTATGGTCGTGAAGGGCAAATAACCGGGCGTTAATCCCAAAGTGCTGGAGCAGTAAACCGGTATGGCGGGTATCCTCTGCAGCAATTAAATCAACGGCTTGCAACACCTCCAGCGCACGCTGCGTGATATCAGACAGATTACCTATCGGCGTGGGCACGATATAGAGCTGCCCCTGAGAATTATCTGCTGATTCGTGTTGTTTCATTGTCTCGTCCGTATTGCCGAATTAATATTGAGCATTGAGCCAAAAAAATATCACTGGATACATATGGTACCGTCAACATTTCTTCGTTCTAAACCCGCGCGTTGTCTGCCCGTACTGCTGGCTGCTCTGATCTTCGCTGGCTGCGGCACCCATACCCCGGATCAAAGCACGGCGTTTTTACAGGGTACGGCACAGGCAAACTCCAGTTATTACCTACAGCAAATGCAGCAAAGCGCGAATGATAGCAAGACCAACTGGCAATTACTCGCCATTCGTGCACTGCTGCAAGAGGGCAAAAAGCAGCAGGCCATCGATCTGTTCAACCAGCTGCCGGCTAGCCTCAACAAAACGCAGGCCCGCGAGCAGTCGCTGCTGGCGGTAGAAGTTAAGCTGGCCCAGAACGATTTCCCGGGCGCTCAGGCGCTGCTCAGCAAGCTCGATCCGGCAAGCTTTGAGACCAACCAGCAGCCCCGCTACTGGCAGGCGCAAATCGATGCCAGCCAGGGACGCCCGTCAATTACCCTGCTGCGCGCGCTTATCGCCCAGCAGCCGCTGCTAGGCCAGCCGAAACAGCAGCAGAAGAATATCGACGAGACCTGGAAAGCGCTGACCTCGATGACCCAGGATCAGGCCAACGCGCTGGTTATCAATGCCGACGAGAACGTCCTGCAGGGCTGGCTGGATCTGCAGCGTATGTGGTTTGATAATCGTAACGATCCGACCCTGCTCAAAGCCGGAGTGAAAGACTGGCAGACCCGCTATCCGCAGAACCCGGGCGCGAAAATGCTGCCGACGGCGCTGGTGAACATGCAAAATTATAAGCCGGCATCAACCAATAAAATCGCCCTGCTGCTGCCGTTAAACGGCCAGGCGGCGGTATTTGGCCGCACGATCCAGCAGGGGTTTGAGGCGGCGAAAAACGGCGCCCCGGCGGTTGCCGGGAGCGCGGTACCTGCGCAGGTCGCGCAGGCGGCAAGCGCCGCCGGGGGCGAGGTAGTCAGCCCGTCGCAGGCGGAAATCGGCGATCTCACCGCGGCAAACGCCGCGCAGGCGCCGGTACAGACGCCGGCAGCGGACCAGGCGACGCCGCCGGCAGCAGAGCCGGTCACT
>NZ_JAQGFU010000080.1:0-20804 GCF_030078455.1 Klebsiella sp. Ech2A
GCGGGGTGACAGGCTCCGCCGGCGCGGTCGGCAACGCGCTGACCAGCAACCCGCTGGTGCGCAAGCTGTCATTTACCGGATCGACGAAGATTGGCCGTCAGCTGATGGCGCAGTGCGCACAGGATATTAAGAAAGTCTCCCTCGAGCTCGGCGGCAACGCGCCGTTTATCGTGTTCGACGATGCCGATCTCGATAAAGCGGTTGAAGGCGCGCTGGCCTCCAAGTTCCGCAACGCCGGGCAGACCTGCGTTTGCGCCAATCGCCTGTACGTGCAGGAGGGCGTTTACGACCGCTTTGCCGAAAAGCTGCAGCAGGCGGTGGAAAAGCTGCGGCTCGGCGATGGCCTGCAAAGCGGCGTCACCACCGGGCCGCTGATTGATGACAAAGCGGTCGCCAAGGTGCAGGAACATATTGCCGATGCCCTCGCCAAAGGCGCGCGCATCATGACCGGCGGCAAGGTGCACGAGCTGGGCGGTAACTTCTTCCAGCCGACGATCCTGCTGGACGTTCCCGATAGCGCTAAGGTTGCCAAAGAGGAGACCTTTGGCCCGCTGGCCCCGCTGTTCCGCTTTAAAGATGAGGCGGACGTTATCCGTCAAGCTAACGATACCGAATTCGGCCTGGCGGCCTATTTCTATGCCCGCGATCTGAGCCGCGTCTTCCGCGTTGGCGAGGCGCTGGAGTACGGGATTGTCGGGATCAACACCGGCCTCATCTCCAATGAGGTCGCGCCTTTTGGCGGCGTCAAAGCCTCGGGGCTCGGCCGCGAGGGCTCGAAGTATGGAATCGATGATTACCTGGAGATCAAATATATGTGCATTGGTCTGTAGGGTTACGCCCGACGTTGATGCCGTCAATACAACCCTAATACGCCCGTCCCGGCGCGGAAAGGCCGGGATAGCCGTTCAGGAGTAAGCCCATGACCGCCACCTCCCAGCCGACGGCCATCGACGGATACCGCTGGCTCAAAAGCGACATCATTCGCGGCCTGTTTCAGCCCGATGAGAAGCTGCGTATGAGCCTGTTAACCGCGCGCTATGCGCTTGGCGTCGGGCCGCTGCGCGAAGCGCTCTCCCGGCTGGTTGCCGAGCGCCTGGTCACCGTGGTTAATCAAAAAGGCTATCGGGTTGCATCGATGTCGCAGCAGGAGCTGCTCGATATCTTCGACGCCAGGGCCAATATGGAGGCGATGCTGGTGCGTCTCGCCATCGAGCGCGGCGACGACGAGTGGGAGGCCGAGCTGCTCGCGAGGGCGCATCTGCTCAATAAGCTGGAGTCCAGCGACGCCAGCGAGCAGCTGCTGGAGGAGTGGGACAGGCGTCATCAGGCGTTCCATTCCGCCATCGTTGCCGGCTGCGGTTCACCGTATCTGCTGCAAATGCGCGAACGCCTTTTCGACCTCGCCGCGCGCTACCGTTTTATCTGGCTGCGCACGACCGTGCTGTCGGCTGCCATGCTGGAAGATAAGCAGCGCCAGCATCGAAGGCTAACCGAGGCGATTCTGGCGCGCGACGCCCCGCTTTCCGGTGAGCTGATGCGCCAGCATCTGCTGTCGCCTGTTCCGGTCATTCAACGGGCGATGGCGGGAAAACTTCAGCACAAAGCCTCCTGACGAGGCGCTGCCGGAGGGCTTATTTGGCCGGCTTCTTATAGAAAGGCAGCTGCGTAATCGGGTAGGTGTAGGTTTCCTGAACGACGCATCGATCGGGGGTCGCCATGCCGGAGTAGAAGAAAAAGTACTCGTTACTATCGGGGAAAAAGAGCAGATCGTCGCCGTTTTGAAAGCGGGTGATGCGAAAAGGCACGTGGCTTTTCGTCTGCGCCTGCTTCATGCCCGAGGCGACCTGGAAATGCTCCCCCCACTTCATGGTGGAGAGCTTGTAGTGGAAGCGGGAGATCGTCACGCTTTGCCGCAGCGAGCAGGATAGTTTCACTGCGGTGCCGGCCCATACTGGTGAGAGAAATAAGCCTATCAGGCTTGTTAGCAATATGAATTTCATGAAGATCTTATAATTTAAGGGGCTATTTTTCTCACGGTATCACGTATCGCTCCATCAGGCATTCCCGGAGGCCACATTCGCCAGGCGGACCTGGATTCCAGGAATTATCCTGGTCTTAATCGCCCGAATACCCGAAAGGCGATAAGCGGAGCGGAAAATTTCGGCGATGGCCCACCACCGCCGGACTCTTCAAAAGAAGGGGACCGTCGCGGTGGAGCTCAGCCCGTAATGGTTAAACGTGCCCTCCGTTGGCGTATCGCTTAAGTCGCCTGCGGCAATAAACATGCGGAAGCTTCGACCCAGGGCCTGATTCTTTATCCAGATATAGGGTAAATCGGAAGTCGGCGTCGCGACCTGACGCCTGTTTCCGGTCGGCGCGTCGGCTGAGATAGCGCCGCGGCGCTTCATATGGCGCTTCATGCGCTGGCGCGGCGTTTTAAGCTGCACGCGCCGGTAATGACGATACTGGACGTTATCGGGTACCGGCGTCGCCGGACCAATCCAGATATAATGTGATAAATCATTAAGTAATACCCGAAGCCTGAGATTTTCCAGCCCGTACCGCTGCCCATGTAGCCTAATCACATTCCCCGGCGTTTGCTTAAATGCCGGCAGGCTTAAGCCAATATCCCCATGCCTGTGGGCGCTTAGCGCAACAAATAGTTTTTCAAACAGCGCGGAAAGGAGGGACGGCAGAGAGCGTGATTGACGTGGAATAAGTTTAATTTCAATATAATAATCCATCGGCTATTTCTCCTTAATACATTGCCGCCATCCTTACCCATACAAAATACAAGCCCATTGACACAAATCAAATGAGCAAAAGGTAAGGAAATAACAGCGTGGCGGTTGAAGTGGGGTTTAACCGGGATAACTTCATCGCGTAGAGTCACTAAAATGGCGCAGCGAAATAATAATTACGTCAGCGTTATCATTTCTCTGAGGTGACTATGACATAATGTGCATAACAGGCTGGTGGGTGACGGGGTTATTTATTGTGCGACATCCCGCGCTTTATATTTCCCTCGATGGACTGGACATTGCCCTGTAGGCCCTTACCTTTTGAGGGCGGCAAGATAAAGCCCAGCCTGGCGCGGAAGAAAAGAGTAAAACAACTGTCGATGACGCAGAGATTAAAATCGAAAACATCTACGGGGAACGTTAGTTTCTATTCTGTGTGTGGCGCACTATTTTTCCGCTGGCCTGGAGGGGAGCGCTGATTATGATGGGCCGCCGCGCGCAAAGTGACCGACCGGACTGACGTGACGGGGATAGCATCGCGCTATCCCCGCGTTCCGGCGCCTCAGGACTTATAGATACGCACCGGGGCGCTCTTATAGGCCGGCGTCAGGCTCTGTTTATCAACCGCGTCCAGCGACAGTAAAATGTTGGCCTCCGGCAGATAGGCGGCGACGGACGACGCGGCCATCGGGACAATATAAACCGTCTGGCGGCGCATCACCCTCTCTTCACAAGCATTGCCCTTATCATCCAGGGCCACAATATTGACCACATCTCCCTGCGCCAGTTGGCGCTTTTGCGCTTCCTGACGGCTCAGGAAAATGACGTCACGGCGTCCGGTAACGCCGCGGTAGCGGTCGTCCATCCCGTAAATCGTCGTATTGTACTGGTCGTGGCTGCGAATAGTTGCCAGCACCAGGCAGTCTGACGGCATAGTCGCGCTATCCAGCGCCTCGGCATCGCAAACGTGGAAGGTCGCCTTGCCCGAAGCCGTGCGGTATTCGCCGCGCGAGGCCGGGTTATCCAGGCGGAACCCGCCGGGGGCAGCGATGCGCTCGTTGAACTGATGGAACTCGGGAATGACGGCTTCAATCGCCTCGCGAATCAGTCGATAGTCCGCCACCAGCTTCTCCCAGGCGACCGGGCTGCGCGGTAGCGTGGCGCGCGCCAGGCCCGCCACAATGGCGGGCTCAGACAGCAGCCAGGGCGAGGCCGGCTTCAGCGAGCCGGTTGAGGCATGCACCATGCTCATCGAGTCCTCAACGGTGACGGACTGCACGCCCGCGCGTTGCATATCGCGCTCGGTGCGTCCTAAGGTCGGGAACAGATAGGTGTTTTTGCTCGCCAGCAGGTGGGAGCGGTTGAGCCTGGTCGCAACATGGACCTGCAGATCCAGGCGGCGCATCGCCGGGAAGGTTCGCAGCGGGTCGGGCATCGCCACGGCGAGGTTGCCGCCCATGCAGATGACCTTGTTGCCCGCCCATGATGTCGCGACAGGTTAAAAAGCAACATCCGATATGCATCCAAAAAACAAACCCGCAGAAAGAGCAGAATATTCTCTGAGGTTGAATAAACTGATTCGCGGACGGTTATTTTCCAGGCACAATAAATTTCTACCCCCTTTAATCCGGGTTATTAAAACAGGGTGAGCAAGCAGGCCGGCGGGATTTACAATTAGTAAAAAATTTCTACGTAAAAAAAAGTCCACGCCGTGGGGCATGGACATTTTCGCTCAATTGGGTCTACGGACGGGGCATCAGGCTCTCAGCCTGACCGGCTCGCTAAAGTCATCAGCCGGTTCAAGCTTGAGGCTGAACGTTGCCAGCAGCGCGTTGGCTCTGGTGTGGAAATCACGGAGCGTTTTTTCAAGCCGTTCGCTAACTTCAGGATCGTCGATATCCACCGACTGCCATACCCCTTCTTTATCGAACAAACCAAACTGATAGCTGTACGTGAAGCGCGATGCCTGTGCTTCCATCTCCATCCACCAACCCCAAAACTCTCGTTTTTCCGGCGCCGGTTTAACGTTGACGCAAACTGCCAGGCAATCGAAAAAGAAGCGGTTGTCTTCACACTGCTCTTCGCGGATATAGGGGCCAAGAGCCGTGAATTTCTTAATCAGCTTACTCTTCAGGTGTCCACTCGGTAACGTCATTGCGATCTCCTTTAGTGATGCAACTGTTTTACCAAATCAATAAAATTTAGCAATAAATTAACTAAATCTATGATTGATCCACCGGCTAATCTGCCGCAATGCGTGATCAAAACTGCGATAAATCGGCTTCGATGGGATCTCGAGCAGCTTGCCATCGGCAGATGACGAGGTAATTAAACGCGACTCTTCTTCCGGGCTGAAAGGATCGTTTTTCCAGTAGCCGGAGAACATCGGCGTCGGGCAGCGGCGTCCCAGAAGCCCCTGGGTTTTTAACGAGTAGCGGTTCAGCTCAATGCGCAGCGCTTCGTCAGAAGCGTCGTGCATTCCCAGACGCGACGCCAGCACGTCAAGATACATTTCAGGGGCTCGCCCCTGGTGCAGAGGATCGACCAGCAGGCTGTGCACCACCGGCCCGAGACAGGCAACGGCCTTCAGGCGCTGTGACTCAAGATAGCCGAGCCGGACGGCAATATTGGCGCCAAAGCGGAAGCCGAACGCCGCGACCCGGGTATGGTCGACCCACGGAACGTTCTGCAGATGCCGCAGCGCGTGCTGGTGCAGCAGGCTGGTGTCCTGGGTCAGCTTCCATTTCGATGAAAAGCCGATGGAAGGCAGATCGAGGGTCAGCATCGCTATCCCCAGCGGGGCAAAATAGTCCTCATACAGGCTGTAGTAATCGGTCTGCAGCGCGTCCAGGCCGCCGCACATCATGATCACCGGGAACGGGCCTTCACCTTTTGGCAGGTGTAAAAAGCCGCTGACCGGCGCGCCGCCGGGTACCGGGAATTCGATCTCGCGTAGCTCGCCCGGCAGCCGCTGGGCGGCCTCTTCATAGGCCCGG
This sequence comes from Klebsiella sp. Ech2A, assembly GCF_030078455.1. NCBI lineage: Bacteria > Pseudomonadati > Pseudomonadota > Gammaproteobacteria > Enterobacterales > Enterobacteriaceae > Klebsiella > Klebsiella sp. Ech2A. The sequence continues at coordinate 5,738 of NZ_JAQGFU010000080.1, forward strand.
TTGGCCAGCGCCTGCGCCTGATCGGCAAGCTCGTCGCCTTTAATATGCGGGTAGGCGGCAATACTGTAGAGGTTGGAGGCATGCAGCCAGCGACGGCCGCTGAGCTCAAGGTCCGCTTCCTGACCCGCCATTTGCTGCCAAATCATGGCCTGTTTAGACCATTCGAAAATCCAGTTGCCGCCGCGATACCCCACGACGGTGTCGTACAGCTCCGGGTTGGTGCGCTCCGCATCGCTCATGACGATGCGCGCCTGCACGTCGAGGATCTCCTGCGGCGTCACGCCCCGGCGGATCCACATCAGGCGATTGATCAGACGATACCAACGATCGACGTTGCTGCCATCAAGCGCGGAGTGGATCGGCTGCTGCGAACCGGACGCAAACCTGCGCACCAGCGTAGACGTTTCTGGGTGTTTGAATCGAGGTTTAAACAGCGTTTCGCTAAGGTTAGCCTGTGACATGTGCAGTCTCCATCGTGTTGCCACTCCTGCTATTGTAACCTGCTAACAGGCAAAAAAAACCACGCCCGGCAAAACCGGGCGTGGTAAATAGCACTTGCCTTGAAAATTAACGGCCTGAGATAGGCGGTACGAAGACCACGCCCATATCCCACGGCTGTTCAATCCAGGTTTCCTGCGGAATATCAACAACATAATCGTCAACCAGCGGACGACCGGCCGGCTTAGCGAAAATAGTGACGAAGTGTGCTTTTGGATACATTTCGCGAATGGCTACCGCGGTGCCGCCGGTATCGACCAGGTCATCAATAACGATGAACCCTTCACCATCACCTTCAGCACGCTTAAGGACGGTCAGCTCACGCTGGTTATCGTGGTCATAGCTAGAAATGCAAACGGTATCAACATGACGAATACCCAGCTCACGCGCCAGCAGTGCGCCCGGTACCAGACCACCGCGGCTAACGGCAATAATGCCTTTCCATTGTTCAGAAGGCATCAGGCGACTTGCCAGTTTGCGGGCGTGAATCTGCAACATGTCCCAGGTGACGACGTATTTTTCGCTCATGTGAAGTGTCCCAGCCTGTGTTATACGGCTTAAATGATGTTCGAGGGGGAAAATGGTTGCGCGAGATTATAGAGATCTGAAGCGCTAAAAACCAGTATTAAGCGGCCCTGGCGACGCTTTTTGCGTTGTTTCCACTACCCGTGCGCGTGGAAAGTGGTATTCTCAACCCCACCGCGCAAGCCCTCGCTTGACGTGTATTCTATTGCTAACCCTCGACCTGCAAAAGAATTTTGCAGGCGATCGTAAGGAGACTCATCGTGTCTGAACTGTCTCAATTATCCCCGCAGCCGCTGTGGGATATTTTTGCCAAAATCTGCTCCATTCCCCACCCGTCCTATCACGAAGAACAACTCGCTGAACACATCATGGGCTGGGCAAAAGAAAAAGGCTTACACGCAGAACGCGACCAGGTTGGCAACATTCTGATTCGTAAAGCCGCTACCGCCGGGATGGAAAACCGTAAACCGGTCGTGCTGCAGGCGCACCTCGATATGGTGCCGCAGAAAAACAACGACACCGTTCACGACTTTACTAAAGATCCGATTCAGCCGTACATCGACGGCGAGTGGATCAAGGCCCGCGGCACAACCCTGGGCGCCGATAACGGCATCGGCATGGCTTCCGCTCTGGCGGTGCTGGCTGACGACGCCGTTGAACACGGCCCGCTGGAAGTGCTGCTGACCATGACCGAAGAAGCCGGGATGGACGGCGCGTTTGGCCTGCAGGCAAACTGGCTGCAGGCCGATATCCTGATTAATACCGACTCGGAAGAAGAAGGCGAAATCTACATGGGTTGCGCCGGTGGTATCGACTTCACCTCCAACCTGCCGCTGGCGCGCGAAGCGATTCCGGCCGGTTTCCAGAGCTTTAAGCTGACCTTAAAAGGGCTGAAAGGCGGCCACTCCGGCGGTGAAATCCACGTCGGTCTGGGGAATGCCAACAAGCTGCTGGCCCGCTTCCTCGCCGGTCACGCCGCCGAGCTGGACCTGCGCCTGGTTGATTTCAACGGCGGCACCCTGCGTAACGCCATTCCGCGTGAAGCCTTCGCCACCGTTGCGGTAGCCGCTGACAAGACGGACGCCCTGGCGACCCTGGTCAATACCTACCAGGAGATCCTTAAAAACGAGCTGGCGGCCAAAGAGAAGAATCTGGTCCTGCTGCTGGATGCCGTTACGACGGATAAAGCCGCGCTGACGGCGCAGTCTCGCGACGGCTTCGTTCGCCTGCTGAACGCCACGCCGAACGGCGTGATCCGTAACTCCGACGTGGCGAAGGGCGTGGTAGAGACCTCCCTCAACGTCGGCGTGGTCACCATGACCGATGATAACGTCGAAATTCACTGCCTGATCCGTTCCCTGATCGACAGCGGCAAAGACTACGTCGTCAGCATGCTGGATTCGTTAGGCAAACTGGCGGGCGCTAAAACCGAAGCCAAAGGCGCTTACCCAGGCTGGCAGCCGGATGCAAACTCACCGGTTATGCATCTGGTCCGCGAAACCTACCAGCGTCTGTTTAACAAAACGCCGAATATCCAGATTATTCACGCCGGTCTGGAGTGCGGTCTGTTCAAGAAGCCGTACCCGGATATGGATATGGTTTCCATTGGGCCGACCATTACCGGACCTCACTCTCCTGACGAACAGGTTCATATCGAGAGCGTTGGCCAGTACTGGACCCTGCTGACTGAACTGCTGAAAGCCATTCCGGCAAAATAAGCGGCCAGCCGCAGGTTTGATCTCTCCGGGTTCTCCCGGATGCGGGCGGCGGCCTCGTCGCCCGCGAATCCACATCGGCCACAAGCCGCTCCCTACCTCACCTTCTCCATGCGATAGTTAATAAACGTCTCTCCCCGCGCGGCCACCCGCTGCTCTTCAACGACCGTGAAGCCATGACGCGCAAAGCAGGCCCTGGCGGTGATGCTGGCCGCAACCCTCAGCGTCCCCTGCGGTATTTGCCTGAACAGCTCCGCGAGCAACGCCCCGGCAATTCCCTGACGGGCGCGCTCGGGAGCGACAAACAGGAGATCGATATCGCTGCCGATGGCGCTAATAAAGCCGACCGGCTGCCGGTCAATCACCGCCACCAGCACCCGCGAGTCGCGCATTTTTTGCCGCCAGCGCGCCTCATCAACCTGCGCCCAGGCGGCAATTTGCCGTGGCGAATAGTCGCGGCTGGCGGTCTGCCGAATCGCGCGCAGGAAAATGTCGCCCAGCGCGGAAAAATCGTCATCCCGGTAATCTCTTATCTGCAGCATAGCTATAGTCCCAGAACCAGCTGCCGCTCCAACTGGGGATCGAGTAACGTAACGTGCAGCCCCACCAGCCGCACCCCGCGGCCACCACGCCGTTCATGCCAGGCTTTGTAGGCCGTGGCGAGCAAATCATCTTTACTCAGGCGCGGCCAGACGTGCTCCTGGGTGGTGAGCTGAAAATCATTAAACTTGAGCTTTACCCCCTGGCGGGCAATCAGCAGATCCGGTTTAACCTTGAGCAGCCGCCGCTCCAGCTCCTGGTAGAGGCTCTCGATAATCGCCTCGCAGTCGCCCCAGCGGTGAATATCCTCCACCAGCGTACGCTCGACGCCCACCGATTTACGCTGTCGCGTGCTGTTGATTTCCCGCTCGTCGATGCCCTGGCTTCTCTCCCACAGGATCCGCCCAAATTTGCCGAAGCGCTTGAGCAGCATCGCCAGATCGCTTTTCTGCACGTCTTCACAGGTACGCAGCCCCATATTTTCCAGCTTTGCCGCGGAGACTTTCCCCACGCCGGGTATTTTCGCCAGCGGCAGGGTTCTGACGAACCCGGCGACCTGGTGCGGCGCAATCACAAACTGGCCGTTGGGCTTATTGAGATCGGAGGCGATTTTGGCGAGAAACTTCACCGGGGCGATACCGGCGGAAGCGGTCAGCTGCAGCTCATGGTGAATGGTCTGGCGGATCTCTTCGGCCATCAGCGTCGCCGAGCCCTGGCAGTGGACGCTGTCGGTGACGTCAAGAAACGCCTCATCGAGCGAGAGGGGTTCAATCAGCGAGGTGTAGCGCGAAAAGATTTCCCGGATATGGGCCGATGCCTCTTTGTAGGCGTCAAAGCGCCCCGGCAGCAGCGTCAGGTGCGGGCAAAGCTTAAGCGCCATCGCCGTTGGCATGGCGCTGCGCACGCCAAACTTGCGCGCCGGATAGTTGGCGGTACTGATGACGCCCCGCTGGACCCGGCTGCCGCCGATGGCGATGGGAATATCCCGCAACGCCGGGTTATCCCGCATTTCAACCGCGGCAAAGAAGCAGTCCATATCAACATGGATGATTTTGCGCATAGCTAGCCCTCACTGACCACTGGACAAGTATACAGCATAATTCTGCGCAATGAGAAGAGAGGGAAGCAAAATGCGCTGAGGCCAAACCCCGGCGTCGCTGAGCGCGGCCGAGGGCGATGAGGCCGGCAGGGAGAGGTTAGAGGATGCGCTCCTGCTTACGCTGCGCTTCGCGCGCCAGGCGTTTTTTGCGCGCATCGCACGGCTCCGGGCAGTCGCAGACCTTTTCCAGACCCAGCGAGGCGATCCCGCCGCAGCTTCCCTGCAGGCTTTTGCGCTTCACCAGATACCCCAGCGACATCCCCAGAATCACCAGGGCGAAAATCACAAAGGTGGCGAAAAACAGAGTCCACATCATCAGCCTCCAAAATCATCCAGCATGATATTGTCATCCTCGACGCCGAGATCCTTGAGCATTTTAATCACCGCGGCGTTCATCACCGGCGGCCCGCACATGTAAAACTCGCAGTCCTCCGGCGCCGGGTGATCGCGCAGATAGTTCTCATATAGCACATTGTGGATGAAGCCGGTGTGACCATCCCAGCTATCTTCCGGCTGCGGATCGGACAGCGCCACGTGGAAGGTAAAGTTAGGATTTTCCCGCGCCAGCTGTTCGAATTCATCGTCGTAGAACATTTCGCGCAGCGAGCGCGCGCCGTACCAGAAGCTGATTTTACGCCCGCTGTGCAGCCGCTTGAGCTGATCGAAAATATGCGAACGCATCGGCGCCATGCCGGCCCCGCCGCCGATAAAGACCATTTCAGCGTCGGTATCTTTAGCAAAGAATTCGCCAAACGGCCCGGAGATGGTCACCCTGTCGCCGGCCTTCAGCGACCAGATATAGGACGACATTATGCCAGGCGGCGCGTCCGGTACCGTCGGCGGCGGCGTGGCAATACGCACGTTGAGCATGATGATGCCCTTCTCGTCCGGGTAGTTAGCCATCGAGTAGGCGCGCAGGGTCGGCTCTTTTACCTCGGAGACGTAGCGGAACAGGTTAAACTTATCCCAGTCGGCGCGGTACTCGTCCGGCACGTCAAAATCAGCGTAGGCGACCTTATGCGACGGGCACTCGATCTGGATATACCCGCCGGCGCGGAACGGCACGACTTCGCCCTCCGGCACGCGCAGCTTCAGCTCTTTGATAAACGTCGCTTTGTTATCATTGGAGATGACCTCGCACTCCCATTTCTTCACGCCGAAGATCTCTTCCGGCAGCTCGATCTTCATGTCCTGCTTTACCGCCACCTGGCAGGCCAGACGGCAGCCCTCTTTCGCCTCGCGCCGGGAGATATGGGAAAGCTCGGTCGGCAGGATATCGCCGCCGCCCTCTTTTATCGTCACCCGACACTGGCCGCATGAGCCGCCGCCGCCGCAGGCGGAAGAGACGAAAATGCCGTTGCTGGAGAGGGTGTTAAGCAGCTTATCGCCGGCAGGAGTGCGGATTTGCCTGTCCGCCTCGTTGTTAATTTCAATGACCACGTCACCGGCGTTAACCAGCTTTGAACGCGCGGCGAGGATCAGCCCCGAGAGCACCAGCACGATCAGGGTGAACATCACGACGCCAAGAATAATTTCCATACTTTCCGCCCTTATAGCTGCACACCGGAGAATGACATAAAGCCCAGCGCCATCAGTCCCGTGGTAATAAAGGTGATCCCTAACCCGCGCAGACCCGCGGGCACGTTGGCATATTTCATTCTTTCCCGGATGCCCGCCAGGGCGACAATCGCCAGCGTCCAGCCGATGCCGGAACCGAAGCCGTAGACAATGGACTCCGTGAAGTTGTAGTCACGCTGCACCATGAAGGAGACGCCGCCAAAAATCGCGCAGTGCACGGCAATCAGCGGCAGGAAGATCCCCAGCGCGTGATGCAGCGCCGGGAAATACTTATCGAGGATCATCTCGAGGATCTGCACCAGCGCGGCGATAACCCCAATGAAGGTAATGAAGTTGAGGAAGCTTAAATCAACGCCCTCCGTCAGCGCCCCGTCGCGCAGCACCAGGTTATAGATCAGGTTATTGATCGGTACCGCCAGACCAAGCACGATGGTGACCGTCAGACCAAGACCAAAGGCGGTAGAGACCTTTTTCGACACCGCAAGGAAGGTACACATCCCGAGGAAGAAGGCCAGCGCCATGTTTTCTACGAATACGGCGCGGACAAACAGACTGATATAGTGAGCCGTCATCGTTTACTCCTTTTCCTGCTGTTCCGGCTTCCAGCTGCGCAGCGCCCAAATCAGCAAACCGATAATGAAGAACGCGCTCGGCGCCAGCAGGAACAGGCCGTTTGGCTGATACCAGCCGCCGTTTTGCACGGTCTCAAGGACGGTCATCCCAAACAGCTTGCCGCTGCCGATAAGCTCGCGCAGAAAGCCGACGATAATCAGAATGGCGCCATAGCCCAGACCGTTGCCAATGCCGTCAATAAAGCTGGCCAGCGGCGGCGACTTCATGGCAAACCCTTCCGCCCGCCCCATCACGATGCAGTTGGTTATAATAAGCCCGACGAATACCGACAATTGCCTGGAGGTCTCATAGGCAAAGGCGCGCAGCAGCTGGTCCACCACGATCACCAGCGAGGCGACGATCGTCATCTGCACGATTATGCGCACGCTGTTAGGAATATGGTGGCGGATCATCGAGATAAACATGCTGGAGAAGGCCGTCACCAGCGTGACCGCGACGGTCATCACCAGCGCGGTTTCCAGCTTGGTGGTCACCGCCAGCGCCGAGCAGACTCCCAGCACCTGCAGCGTAATGGGGTTATTGGCCAGCAGCGGCCCCACCAGCACGCGCTTCATCTCTTTCGTATCGCCTGCTTCAGCCATTATTCAGCTCTCCATCACGCACTCTTTTCAGAAACGGGCCGAAGCCCAGCTCGCCCATCCAAAAATCAAAGCTATGCTGCACGCCGTTGGAGGTCAGCGTCGCCCCGGACAGGCCGTCGACGGCGTGGATATCTCCCGGGTGCGCCCCGCCCTTCACCACCTTCAGCGCCGGATGGCCGCTATCATCAAGCACCTGCTTGCCGATAAACTGCTGCCGCCAGTTAGGGTTCTCCACCTCACCGCCCAGCCCCGGCGTTTCGCCGTGATCGTAATACGTCAGGCCCTTAATGGTACGGCCATCGGTACCCAGCGCCACGAAGGCGTACATCATCGACCACAGACCGTTGCCGTAAATCGGCAGGATCACTTCCTGAATCTGCTGCTGCTCATCGCGCACCAGGTAAATTTCGGCAATATTGCTCCGATGCTTGATGCCCGCCGGGTCCTGGCTGACCTCCAGCGAGAGGCTTTGCTCAGGATCTTTCAGCGCCTGCGCCAGGTTAAATTTAGCCGGGTCCTTATCCAGCAGCTCGCCGCTGGCTAAATCCACCAGCCGCGGGGAGATACGGGCGGCAAAAAGGCTCTCCACCTCATCGGCGCTCATCCTCGGCGTCATCAGCCCGGATACGGCGAGGATATTGCGCTGCTTATCCAGCTCACGCTGCTCCTGCTGCCGTGACTTCAGGCCCACGGCGGAGCCGGCAACCACGATAGAACAGACCAGACACAGCACCAGCACCACCAGCAGCGTTTTGCCAATGCTATCGTTACCTTTATTCTCAGCCACGCGACTTCCTCCGCTTAATATTGGCCTGCACCACCAGGTAATCGAACAGCGGCGCAAAAAGGTTGGCAAAGAGAATGGCCAGCATCATCCCTTCCGGATAGGCCGGGTTGACCACGCGGATCAGCACGCACATCACGCCGATAAGCAGGCCATAGCTCCATTTGCCCTTATCGGTAAACGAGGCGGATACCGGGTCCGTCGCCATAAACATCATGCCGAAGGCAAAGCCGCCGAGCACCAGATGCCAGTACCACGGCATGGCGAACAGCGGGTTGGTATCCGAGCCGATAAAATTAAACAGCGTCGCGGTCGCCACCATGCCGATCGCCACCCCGGCAACGATGCGCCAGGAGGCTACGCGGCTGAAGATAAGAATCGCCCCGCCGATCAGGATCATCAGCGTTGAGACTTCGCCAATCGAGCCGGGGATGTTGCCGAGGAAGGCGTCCAGCCAGCTCACCGGCTGGCCGCTGGCCACGTTTACCAGCGCTTCACCGCCGCCGCTCGCCCACTGGGTTAGCGGCGTCGCGCCGGAAAAGCCGTCGGCGGCGGTCCATACCAGGTCGCCAGAAATCTGCGCCGGGTAAGCAAAGAACAGGAACGCGCGCCCCGCCAGCGCCGGGTTAAGGAAGTTACGCCCGGTGCCGCCAAAAATCTCTTTGGCGATAACCACGCCGAAGGAGATGCCCAGCGCGGCCTGCCACAGCGGCAGCGTGGGCGGGACAATCAGCGCGAAAAGAATCGAGGTGACGAAAAAGCCCTCGTTGATTTCATGCTTGCGCACGATGGCAAAGAGTACCTCCCAGAACCCCCCGACGATAAATACGGTGATATAGATTGGCAGGAAGTACACCGCGCCGAGGGTCATCATGCTTATCCAGCCCGCATCCGCGGCGAAGCTTACCCCCAGCCACTGCGCAAGGCCGTAGTGCCAGTCGCTGGCAATAATCTGCTGCAGCTGCTCTGCGCCATACAGCTTGTGCAGCGCCGGGAGCGTTTGCAGGCCAACGTTATACATGCCCCAGAACATCGCCGGGAACGCGGCGAGCCACACCAGGATCATCATTCGCTTCAGATCGATGGCATCACGAACGTGAGCGGCACCCCGCGTCACCTGACCGGGAGTGTAGAATAGCGTCGCCGTCGCTTCGAACAGCGGGTAGTACTTTTCCAGCCTGCCGCCGTGCGTGAAGTGCGGCTCAATTTTGTCAAACAGCTGCTTTAAGCCCATGACCTATCCTTCCTGCTCAATCTGGGTTAAGACGCTGCGCAGCGCCGGCCCATATTCATACTTGCCGGGGCACACGTAGGTGCACAGCGCGAGATCTTCTTCGTCCAGCTCCAGACAGCCCAGCGCCTGCGCGCTTTCGCTATCGCCCGCCAGCAGATCGCGCAGCAGTACGGTGGGGAGAATGTCCAGCGGCATCACTCTTTCGTAGTTGCCAATCGGCACCATCGCCCGCTCGCCGCCGTGGGTATCGGTCGAAAAGTTGAATAGCTTATGCTTCAGGAAGTGCCCCACGGTGGTCCGGGTGATGGAGAACTTATCTTTCCCCGGCATCACCCAGCCAAACAGCTCTTTGTCGCGCCCCTCTTTAACCACGCTCACCTGCAGGTGGAAACGACCGAGAAAAGCACGCGGGCCAAAGGCGTGGGTGCCGCTCAGCACCGAGCCGGAAATCCCCCGGTTTTCGCCGTCCGCGAGCCCGTCCGCCAGCAGCTCATCAAGGCTGGCGCCGCAGCAGGTTTGCACCAGCCGCGGCGCCTTGACCTGCGGGCCGCCAAGCGCAATAACGCGCTCGCTGTAGAGCTCCCCGTCAAGGAACAGCCGCCCGATGGCGATAACCTCCTGATAGTTCAGGTGCCAGACCTGTTTTGTCAGGCTCACCGGTTCGAGGAAGTGGATGTGGGTTCCCGCCAGCCCCGCCGGGTGCGGGCCTGCGAACTGGTTAAAGGTTATCTGCCCTGAACGATGGCCGCCCAGCTTACCGCCGCTGGCCTGGCAGACGTGGATTTTGCCGTCGGTAAGGCGGGTCAGCAGCGTAAGGCCAGCGTCAAAGGCCTCGCGCTGGGCGAAGATAATGGGCTGAGGATCGGCGGCCAGCGGGTTGGTATCGATGGCGGTGACGAAAATCGCCGCCGGCACGCTGCCCGGCGCCGGCGTTTTGCTGAAAGGCCGGGTGCGCAGCGCCGTCCACTGGCCGGAGGCCAGCAGCTGACGCTGTACGTCCTCACGCGACAGTCCGGCAAGCTCGTCCGGCGCATAGCGGGAAAACTGAACCGCGTCGCTGCCCTCGACGTCAATCACCACCGACTGCAGTACCCGGCGTTCGCCGCGGTGAATCGCAGTGATAACCCCGCTCGCGGGCGCGGTAAAATGGACGCCAGGGTTCTTTTTATCTTCGAACAGCGGCTGGCCTTTCTGCACCCGGTCGCCTTCCTGAACCGCCATTGAGGGGCGCATACCGACGTACTCCTCGCCCAACAGCGCAACGCGTTTGACTGCAATCTGAGAAGTCGTCTGCTGTATTGGCATGCCAGCTATGGGCAAATCCAGCCCTTTTTTTATTTTAATCATATCGTTAGCAGGTGTCCGTAATCTAAACCCCGGCTTAAGACCGCGGCCAGCAACATGGATGGAAAGTCAGAGAAAGAAAGGAAAAGCGAAGGTCCTGCTCATTCGCAAGACGGGGGAGAAGCATCCTTTCTTACCCTGGTGACTAAGCTCCATAAGTGTAACATTTTGTGAGCAGTTGCTGTAGGTAAACCCCGTTACGCGGCTCTAAAATGCGAGCTATTGCGCAAAGTTCTCACTGCGCTTTGCCGTCAGATTCGTTATAAAGGACAACTAAATTGTAAACGCGATACGCCGCGCTTGCGAAAAATTGCCGTGATGCTAATGTGAGCGCTCTAAATCCAGAAAACTCTGATTTTGGGTCTCTCTTGCCGTCCTGGCAATGTGGTTTTTGTTTTATCAAGGAACAAGCAGTATGCGCAAAATCGCATTATTTATTGCGATGCTTCTGTTGCCGTGCGTTTCATTTGCTGGGCTTCTCAGCAATAACAGCTCGACGACGCCGGTTAGCAAAGAATACAAACAGCAATTAATGGGTTCCCCGGTCTACATTGAGATCTTTAAAGAAGAGCGCACGCTCGATCTTTACGTCAAAATGGGCGAAAAATATCAGCTCCTCGACAGCTACCGGATCTGTAACTACTCCGGCGGGCTGGGGCCGAAGCAGCGTCAGGGCGACTTCAAGAGCCCGGAAGGATTTTACAACGTTGCGCGTAGCCAGCTAAAACCGGACAGCCGCTTCTATAAAGCCATTAATATCGGCTTCCCGAACGCCTACGATCGCGCGCATGGCTATGAAGGTAAATACCTGATGATCCACGGTGCCTGCGTCTCTGTCGGCTGCTATGCCATGACCGATACCGGCATTGATGAGATTTTCCAGTTCGTGACCGGCGCGCTGGTGTTTGGCCAGTCAAACGTGCAGATCAGCATCTATCCTTTCCGTATGACCAACGCCAACATGGAGCGCCACAAGTACTCCTACTACGCGGACTTCTGGAAACAGCTGAAGCCAGGCTACGACTATTTCCAGCAAACCCACAAGCCACCGGTTATCTCGGTAACGGACGGCCGCTACGTGGTCAGCAAGCCGCTTAGCCATGAGGTTATTCAGCCGCAGCTGGCGTCAAACTACACGGTCCCCCAGGCAAAATAGCGCCCACTCGCCCGGCATGATCTTATTCCAGGTCTCATTGCCGGTTAGCGGCTGAGTGGCGATAACGGAGACCACATCGTTCGGTGTGGTCTCGCGTTGAAAGTCGATTTCCACATCCTGATCCAGCAGCGTCGCTACGCCAAACGGCGCCCGCCGCGTAATCCAGTACAGGTTCGTCGAGCAGTACGCCATCACGTAACGCCCGTCGGAGAGCAGCATGTTAAAGACCCCCTTCTCCCGCAGCTCGCCCGCCAGCTCAGCGACATAGCTGAAGACTTCAGGCATCGAGTCAGGGGTGCCGGGATAGCGCTCGGTCAGACGGTGCAGCAGCCAGCAGAAGGCCTTTTCGCTGTCGGTTTCGCCGATCGGATGAAGATTTCCCGTATCGAGAGACTCATATCCTTCCAGCTGGCCGTTGTGCGCGTAGGTCCAGTTGCGTCCCCACAGCTCACGGGTAAAGGGATGCGTGTTTTCCAGCGCCACGATGCCGCGATTAGCCTGGCGAATATGGGCGATGACCGAGCAGGATTTAATGGGATAGTCCTGCACCAGCTTAGCGATGGGCGACTGAAAGCTGGGCTGCGGATCTTTGAAGGTGCGACAGCCTTTGCCTTCATAGAAGGTAATGCCCCAGCCGTCTTTATGCGGCCCGGTGCCGCCACCGCGCTGAACCAGCCCGGTAAAGCTAAAGCAAATATCTGTTGGCACATTCGCGCTCATCCCGAGCAGTTCGCACATATCTCACCTCATACCACGCGGCTTAAATACCAAAGGCGTCACTGCGGCAGCCAGCCTGAACGCGGCCAGCGCGCAAAAACCGGATCGTACCTGAGGTACGCAAGGAGATTGAGCGCTGCCCGGGGTTCAACACCGCCGGCAATACGGCCTGTTAAGCTTTAACCATCTCTTTTTCGATCAGCATAATCAGAATATGAATCACTTTAATGTGAATTTCCTGAATACGGTCGGCATAGCCAAAATGCGGCACGCGAATTTCAACATCGGCGGAGCCGGCCATTTTACCGCCGTCTTTACCGGTCAGGGTGATCACCTTCATCCCCTGCGCGCGGGCGGCCTCGATCGCTTTGATAACGTTACCTGAGTTACCGGAGGTAGAAATCCCCAGCAGCACGTCACCGGTGCGGCCAACCGACTCAACGTAGCGGGAGAAAACGTACTCATAGCCAAAATCATTGCTGACGCAGGAAAGGTGGCTGACGTCTGAAATCGCAATGGCCGGGTAGCCCGGACGGTTTTCACGATAGCGCCCGGTCAGTTCTTCGGCGAAATGCATCGCATCGCAGTGGGAACCGCCGTTACCGCAGGAAAGGACTTTACCGCCCGCCTTAAAGCTATCTGCCAGCAGCACCGCGGCCCGCTGGATAGCGTGAATATTGGCTTCGTCCTGCAGAAAGTTAGCCAGCGTTTCCGCTGCTTCGTTCAGTTCGTTACGAATAAGATCCTGGTACATGAGGATAATCCTTCAGTATTGGTGGAATAACCCTGGCAGTGTACCGGATAGCCGCTAAAGCGAGAAGCAGCAGGCGCGGTTATCCCCTGAGGTTTTGCTTTTACGTGCCGCATTTACGTACAACAATGTGAGCAAGGTTGTAATTATTTTGTAAACACATTGCTAAAACAAATTACATCCACTACAACCATATCATCACAAGTGGTCAGACCTCCTACAAGACAGGGAGCATTTCGTTATGATGATTTTGAGTATTGTTGCAACCGTTGTTCTACTCGGTGCGCTCTTCTATCACCGAATCAATCTCCTGCTCAGCAGCGCGATTTTGCTCGCCTGGACCGCCGCGCTTAGCGTGGCCGGGCTGTGGAATATCTGGCTGCTGCTGCCGTTAGCGATCGTCCTGCTGCCGTTTAACTTTGCGCCGATGCGTAAATCTATTTTTTCAGCGCCCGCGTTCCGCGCATTCCGCAAGGTGATGCCGCCGATGTCGCGGACGGAAAAAGAAGCTATCGATGCGGGTACCACCTGGTGGGAAGGCGATCTGTTTCGCGGTAACCCGGACTGGCAGAAGCTGCATAACTATCCGCAGCCGCGCCTGACTGCCGAAGAGCAGGCGTTTATCGACGGCCCGGTGGAAGAAGCCTGCCGCATGGCGAACGATTTTGAAATTACCCACGAAATGGCCGACCTGCCTCCGCAGCTGTGGGCCTATCTGAAAGAGCATCGCTTCTTTGCGATGATCATTAAGAAAGAGTACGGCGGTCTGGAGTTCTCCGCCTACGCTCAGTCCCGCGTGCTGCAAAAAATGTCCGGCGTTTCCGGTATTCTGGCGATTACCGTCGGCGTGCCTAACTCTTTAGGCCCGGGCGAGCTGCTGCAGCATTACGGCACCGATGAACAGAAGAATCACTATCTGCCGCGCCTCGCGCGTGGTCAGGAGATCCCCTGCTTTGCGCTGACCAGCCCGGAAGCGGGCTCCGACGCCGGCGCCATTCCGGATACCGGCGTGGTGTGCATGGGCGAATGGCAGGGCGAACAGGTTCTGGGCATGCGCCTGACCTGGAACAAGCGCTACATTACCCTGGCGCCAATCGCCACCGTCCTGGGGCTGGCGTTTAAACTCTCCGACCCCGATCGCCTGCTGGGGGGAGAAGAGGAGCTGGGCATCACCTGCGCGCTGATCCCAACCTCGACGCCAGGGGTTGAAATTGGCCGCCGCCACTTCCCGCTTAACGTACCGTTCCAGAACGGTCCGACCCAGGGTAAAGATATCTTTGTCCCAATCGACTACATCATCGGTGGCCCAACGATGGCCGGCCAGGGCTGGCGGATGCTGGTGGAGTGCCTGTCCGTAGGTCGCGGGATCACCCTGCCGTCAAACGCGACCGGCGGCCTGAAGTCTGTGGCGATGGCCACCGGCGCCTACGCCCATATTCGCCGCCAGTTCAAGATCTCCATCGGTAAAATGGAAGGCATCGAAGAGCCGCTGGCGCGTATTGCGGGTAACGCCTACGTGATGGACGCCGCCGCGTCGCTGATTACCTACGGCATCATGCTGGGCGAGAAGCCGGCGGTTCTGTCAGCTATCGTGAAGTACCACTGCACCCACCGCGGCCAGCGTTCAATCATCGACGCAATGGATATCACCGGCGGGAAAGGCATCATGCTGGGTGAAGGCAACTTCCTCGCCCGCGCCTATCAAGGGGCGCCGATCGCCATCACCGTCGAAGGCGCCAACATTCTGACCCGCAGCATGATGATCTTCGGTCAGGGCGCAATCCGCTGCCATCCGTACGTGCTGGACGAAATGGCCGCCGCGCAGAACAACGACGTTGACGCTTTCGACAAGCTGCTGTTCAAACACATCGGTCACGTCGGCAGCAATAAGGTCCGCAGCTTCGGGCTGGGC
>NZ_JAQGFU010000081.1:0-20720 GCF_030078455.1 Klebsiella sp. Ech2A
TACGGGGGTAGAACCGGTAACGCCATCGGGAGACTATCTCCAGGCCCGGGTTGAGGTGCTGGAGGCCGAAGTGGCGGAACTTAAAGGGCGGCTGGCCTCGCTGCTGGCTCATCTGGGGGATTAATCGTGACGGCAAAACTACGCGTTGGAGTGGTGGGGCTGGGCGGCATTGCGCAGAAGGCCTGGCTGCCGGTGTTAGGCGCTGCAGACGGCTGGACGCTGCAGGCGGCGTGGTCTCCGGGGAAAGAGAAGGCGCTGCGCGTCTGCGAAACCTGGCGCATACCCTACGCTGACTCTCTGGAGCAGCTGGCGGCGCAGTGCGATGCGGTATTTGTCCATACCTCAACGGCCTCGCATTTTGAGGTCGTCAGCCGGCTGCTTGGCGCCGGGGTGCACGTCTGCGTGGATAAGCCGCTGGCGGATAAGCTCAGCGACGCCGAATCCCTGGTCGAGCTGGCCGCCCGCCGCGGGCTGACGCTGATGGTTGGATTTAACCGTCGCTTTGCGCCGCTTTATCGCGAGCTGAAAGCGCATCTGGACGATGCCGCCTCGCTGCGTATGGACAAGCATCGCAGCGACAGCGTCGGGCACGACCTGCGCTTTACGCTGCTTGATGACTACCTGCACGTGGTCGATACCGCGCTGTGGCTGGTCGGCGAGAAGGCGCGTCTTAGCGGCGGTCTGCTGCAAACCACCGCCCAGGGCGAAATGCTCTATGCTGAGCACCACTTCAGCTCGCCGCAGCTGGAGGTCACCACCAGCATGCACCGGCGCGCCGGCAGCCAGCGGGAGTGGGTGCAGGCGGTTACCGACGGCGGCCTGTATGAGGTTCGCGATATGCGCGAGTGGCAGGAAGAGCGCAGTCAGGGCGTGGTTCAGCGTCCGGTTCCCGGCTGGCAAACCACCCTCGAGCAGCGCGGCTTTGTCGGCTGCGCGCGTCATTTTATCGAATGCGTGCAAAATCAGACGGTTCCCGAAACCGCTGGCGAACAGGCGCTGCTGGCCCAGCGCATCGTTGAAAAGCTGTGGCGCGAGGCGATGAGCGAATAATTCGTTGTAACATCTGGCAGTAGTAATTCATGACGAACCCGGTAGACTATCGCCACTTTCCAGCGCCCGCCATTGCGGGCGTTTTACTTCAGGGTTGTGGAAAACACCTCAATGAACCTTTTAAAATCACTGGCGGCAGTCAGTTCGATGACCATGTTTTCGCGCGTGCTGGGCTTTGCGCGAGACGCTATCGTCGCGCGTATTTTTGGTGCCGGCATGGCGACGGACGCCTTTTTTGTGGCGTTCAAATTACCGAATCTGCTGCGGCGCATTTTTGCCGAAGGCGCGTTTTCTCAGGCGTTTGTACCGATACTGGCGGAATATAAAAGCAAGCAGGGCGAAGACGCTACCCGCGTATTTGTCTCCTACGTTTCAGGCCTGCTGACGCTGGTTCTGGCGGTAGTGACCGTGCTCGGCATGCTGGCCGCGCCGTGGGTCATCACCGTGACCGCGCCAGGGTTTGCCGACTCCCCGGATAAATTTGCGCTGACGACCCAGCTGCTGCGCATCACCTTTCCCTATATTTTGCTTATCTCTCTGGCCTCGTTAGCTGGCGCAATCCTTAATACCTGGAACCGTTTTTCGGTCCCCGCCTTTGCGCCGACTTTCCTTAACGTCAGCATGATTGGCTTTGCGCTATTTGCGGCGCCGTATTTCCACCCGCCGATGCTGGCAATGGCGTGGGCGGTCACCGTCGGCGGCGTGCTGCAGCTGGCGTATCAGCTGCCGCATCTGAAAAAAATCGGCATGCTGGTGCTGCCGCGTATCAGCCTGAAAGACGCCGGTGCGGTGCGGGTCGTCAAACAGATGGGGCCGGCGATCCTCGGCGTATCCGTCAGCCAGATCTCACTGATTATCAACACCATATTCGCCTCTTTCCTCGTGTCCGGGTCGGTCTCCTGGATGTACTACGCCGATCGCCTGATGGAGTTTCCCTCCGGCGTGCTGGGCGTGGCGCTGGGGACTATCCTGCTGCCTTCGCTGTCGAAAAGCTTTGCCAGCGGCAATCATGACGAGTACTGCCGTTTGATGGACTGGGGGCTGCGCCTGTGCTTCCTGCTGGCCCTGCCGAGCGCGGTGGCGCTGGGGATCCTCGCGAAGCCGCTGACGGTAGCGCTGTTCCAGTACGGCAAGTTTAGCGCCTTTGATGCGGCGATGACCCAGCGCGCGCTGGTGGCCTATTCCGTCGGCCTGATGGGGCTAATTGTCGTCAAGGTCCTGGCGCCGGGGTTCTACTCGCGCCAGGATATTAAAACGCCGGTTAAAATCGCCATCGTCACCCTGATTATGACCCAGGTGATGAACCTGATCTTTATCGGTCCGCTGAAGCATGCCGGCCTGTCGCTCTCAATCGGGCTTGCCGCCTGCCTCAACGCCGCGCTGCTCTACTGGCAGCTGCGTAAGCAAAAAATATTCACCCCGCAGCCGGGCTGGTTTACCTTCCTGCTGCGTCTGGTGATTGCGGTGCTGGTGATGTCTGCGGCGCTGCTCGGGATGATGTATATCATGCCGGAGTGGTCCCAGGGGACCATGCCGTTCCGTCTGCTGCGCCTGATGGCGGTGGTGGGGGTTGGCGTGGTGGCCTATTTTGCCAGCCTGCTGCTGCTGGGCTTTAGGGTGAAAGAGTTTGCCCGACGCGCGGCCTGAAGCTAAACGCCGGGTAGAAACAGACCCGTTCCGCAGCGCGGAGCGGGTTTTTTTATTCTCCTGCGCGCTGCAGCGCCGCGATCCGCGCGTTTTCCAGCAGGCGAATGGCAAGGGCGATTGCGCCCGCGGCGACGGCCAGAATCACCACGCCGCTCCAGCCGGCTATCACGTACAGCCTGCTGCCGAGCACGGAGCCGAGCGACATACCGATAAAGACTCCGGTGAACAGCAGGGCGTTCAGCCTGCCGCGGGCCTGCGGCTCCAGGCCGTAGACGAGGTTCTGGTGCGCCACGAGGCTTGACTGCAGGCCAAGGTCGAAGCCGATAGCCGCGATGGCGATCAGCACCAGCTGGCCGTGAGGCGGCAGTACCGGCATCAGGAACATCAGGGCAAAAGAGAGGGTAACCAGCGCGGCGCCCAGCTGGGTGACCTTCCCGGCGCCATACTTATCCGCCAGGCCTCCGGCCAGCGGTGCGGCGAGCGCGCCTGCGGCCCCGGCGATACCGAATCCACCGGCAACGGCGCTGCCCATCTGATAGCGTTCGAGCAGCATGACCGCCAGCGTTGACCAGAAGGCGCTGAAGGCGACGGAGAGAAAGCCCTGCGCCAGCGCGGCGCGGCGCAGGGCGGGGTAGCGCTGCCAGAGGTGCGCCATCGACTTCATCAGCTGCGGATAGCTCAGCGCGGAGTGAATTTCAAACCGCGGCACCACCCGCCACATCAGCAGGCCAATCAGCGCGATGCTTACCGCCGCAGCCTGGTACATCACCCGCCAGCCAAATAGCGCGCCGACCACGCCGCTCACCGTTCTTGAGAGCAGGATCCCCAGCAGCAGGCCGGTCATGACGGTGCCCACCATTTTCCCCTGTTTCCCCGCCGGAGCGAGGATGGCGGCCGCCGGAACGATGTCCTGGGCCATTGTCGCCGCCATGCCGATCAGCAGGCTAACGATTAGCAGGGAAGCGAGCTGCCCCGTCAGGCTACACAGCAGCAGGAGCACGGCCAGCGCCGCGCTTTTCATCAAAATGAGCGTACGACGGTCATGACGATCGCCCAGCGGCAGAAGAAACAGAATGCCGAGCGCGTAGCCCGCCTGAGTCAGGGTAGGAACCAGCCCCATACCTTCGACGCTAAGATGCAGATTGGCGCCCATCAGCGGCAGCAGCGGCTGCGCGTAGTAAATAGAGGCGACGCTAAAACCTGCGCCAAGTGCGAGTATGAAGATAATCCAGCCAGCTTCGCGGGAGGATAGTGTTGTCGGTGCCATGATAAAGCCCTCGTAGATGCGATGGCGCTATTTTTCCCTGAATCCGGCTGGCGCGGTAGATAGCGTGGTGGTAAAACGGTTATACGCAAAACGTATAGGTATAGTGGGTATGAAACGGCAGGAACGTATAGACCGAATTGAACTGATGCGCACCTTTATTCGAATCGTCGAAGCCGGCTCGCTTTCTGCCGCTGCGCTGCAGATGACCACGACCCAGGCGACGGTGAGCCGGCGCCTGCAGTCGCTGGAGGGACTGTTGGGCAGCAAGCTTATTCTGCGAACCACCCATGCGATGAAGCTGACCGATGACGGCGAGCGCTGCTATCAGCATGCGCGTCGGGTGGTTGACGCGTGGCTGGCGCTGGAGGATGACCTGAGCATTGCCGATGACCGACCCGTTGGCGTGCTGCGGGTACGCGCGCCGCACGCTTTCGGCCAGCAGCAGCTGCTGGAGCCGCTGGTCAGCTTTCTGCAGCGCTATCCTCAGCTCTCCGTAGAGTGGATGCTGAATGACAAAAACGTTGATTTTCTTAGCGATAACATCGATTGCGCGATTCGCGTCGGGGCCGAAGTCGATCCGGAGACGGTGTCGGTGCTGCTGGCTGAGGTACCGCGAAGCGTGGTCGCCTCTCCCTCTCTGCTGGCGCGCTATCCGGCATTAGAAACGCCCCAGCAGCTGTCGCAGCTGCCGTGGGTGGCGATCAGCACCTTTTATCAGCATGAGGTGAAGCTATTCCATCAGGAGCAAAGTCAGCAGCAGGTCTTCGGCATCGTGCCGTGCCTGAGCACCGACAGCGTGTACGTGGCGCGCAATACCGCGCTGGCGGGATTGGGAGTGGCTATCGTTTCAAGCTGGGCGGTGGTGGAGGATATCGCCGCCGGGCGGCTGGTCGAGCCGTTCCCGCAGTGGCGAGCCTCTTCGCTGCCGGTCCATCTGGTCTATCCGTGGGCGCGGTACTATCCGACCCGTTTACGCAAGTTTCTCGACCTGATGCGCGAGGTTATGCCGCAGGTTGCCGGCATGCAGCGCCCGGAAGGAGAATAAAAAAAACCGGCCAGAGGCCGGTTTTTTTAGGCTTAACGCTTACTCGACGGACTGTGGGCGGGTTGGTTCCGCCGTAGCCTGATGAGTTGCGCTATGGCCGCCGGCAGAACCTTTGCCGTCGAACGCGAACGATGGGCGAACCCAGTCGCTGCGACGCGGGGCTTCCGGTTCGTAGGCCGGAGCCGGGGCGCGGGTCATCGGTGCGGTAGCGTGGCGGTCAGAAACGATAGCCGCTGCGGCAACGGGAGCGGGCGCTACCGAGGCAACAGGGGCCGGCGCTGCTGCCGGTGCCTGGTCAACGATCTGCGGTGCCACGGCTTCTTCCACTTCAGCCGGCGCCTCTGCCTGGACTGCAGGCTCGGCGTCAACGACGGCGGTTTCAGGCTCGGCAGCCGTCTGCTCAACCACGGCTTCTTCGTCTACGGCTTCAGGCTCGGCAGCAGCCGGCTCAACCGCGGCTTCCTGGTCTACGGTTGCAGACTCAGCGGCGATGGCAGGCTCAGCGACGGCTTCAGCTTCTACTGCGGCTTCTGCTTTAACTTCAGCTTCTACTGCGTCTTCGGCTACGGTCTCGGCAGCGACTTCCTCAGGCATCGCCTGCGGTTCGCTGGCGATAACCTGTGCAGCCGCTTCCGGCGCTTCGGCTTCGCTGGCAGCGACGTCAGCCGCGATCGGAGCTATGACTTCTGCAACGGCCGGTTCGCTAACGATCTGCTCGGCAATAGCCGTCTCGGCAACAACAGCTGGCGCGACGGTTTCGGCAACGGCCTGAACCTGCGGCTCTTCCTGCTGCTGGTCGTTCGGGCGGGCTACCGGGTAACGGATCCAGATTTTACCTGAAGCCATTTCCGGCGACGCGCAGGCTACGGTCAGCGGCATCGGTGATTGGGTCGGATAACGCTCGTCGCGGTAGCGACGACGACGCTGGCCGCTCACGCGCAGGTGGCGCGGCGAACGACGGGAGCGACGCGGCATACCGTTAGCATCACGGGATTCGTTGCTCTCTTCGTGCTCGACGTGAGTCTCAACCACCGCAGGCAGGTCAACTTTCGCCAGTTCAGTACGCGGAGCCACAACAACGTCTGGCTGCGCTTTCTCTGCTACGGCTTCAGCTGCTTCTACGGCGACTTCCGCTACCGCAGATTCAATGCGAACCTTCTGGGCCAGCTGGCGAGGTTTACGACGCGGCATGTTCTGAACGCGCTCTTCCAGCTCAGCTTCCTGCAGAACAACCGGCTCATCCTGTACCTTAACGGCTTCCAGCGGCGCCTGACGCTTATCGTCATTATTACGACGACGGTTGCGTTCACGGCGCGGCGGCTGTTCGTCACGGGATTTCGCTTTTTCCGCGTCGTCGCCGGTGGCCTGGCGCGGTTCGCGCTGCTCGACGTTCTGCTGCTGCTTCTCACGACGGTTACGGCGGTTCTCCTCGCGAGATTCACGAGACTCACGGCCTTCGCCATTTTCGCTGCGGTTATCGCGGTCAGCGCGCTCTGCACGGTTATCGCGCTCGGCACGGTTATCACGATTTTCGCGGTTATCGCGACTATCACGGCCTTCGCGGTTGTCACGACGATCGTTACGATCGCGGCGATTATTGGTGCGCGGTTTACGACGCTCCTGCGGACGCTCCGGCTTCTCTTCGACCTTTTTCTCTTCCTGGACTTCAGCCGGTTTGGCTTCTTCCGTACCAGAGAAGATATTTTTCAAGGCGCCAAAGAAGCGAGAGATCAGACCCGGTTGGGCCGGCGCTGAGGCCACGGCCGTTGTCGGAGCGCTGGCGGCTGTGGCGACGGCTTCAGGCTCTTCATATGCCGGTGCAGGCGGAGCATCCGGCATCACGAAGGTTGCCAGAGCCGGCTGTTCCGGACGTTTACGTTCCGCCGGCTCTTCATCAGCCGGCAGCGCCATCTCTTCTTCATGCAGCTTCGGCAGCAGATAGCTCAGGGTAGAGGTCTCTTCACCTTTGCGCACGCGCAGCACGGAATAGTGCGGGGTTTCCATCTGATCGTTTGGCACGATGATAACGCGCACGTCGCTCTGACGGGTTTCGATAGCGCTTACCGCCGCACGTTTTTCGTTCAGCAGGTAGGACGCGATAGGCACAGGAACGATCGCGTGAACTTCCCTGGTGTTCTCTTTCAGCGCTTCTTCTTCAATCAGGCGCAGAATGGAGAGCGACAGGGATTCGTTATCGCGCACGGTGCCGGTGCCGCTACAGCGCGGGCAGACGTGATGGCTGGATTCGCCGAGCGACGGGCTCAGGCGCTGACGCGACATTTCGAGCAGGCCAAAGCGGGATATATGGCTGATCTGGATGCGCGCGCGATCCTGACGTACGGCTTCGCGCAGGCGGTTTTCTACCGCGCGCTGGTGGCGTACCGGAGTCATATCGATAAAGTCGATAACGATCAGACCGCCGAGGTCGCGCAGGCGCAGCTGGCGGGCAATCTCGTCGGCCGCTTCGAGGTTGGTGTTGAACGCCGTTTCTTCGATGTCGCCGCCGCGGGTTGCGCGGGCGGAGTTGATGTCGATGGCGGTCAGCGCCTCGGTGCTATCGATAACGATAGAGCCGCCGGACGGCAGGCGCACTTCGCGCTGGAAAGCGGATTCGATCTGCGATTCGATTTGGTAGTGGCTGAACAGCGGGATTTCACCGGTGTAGAGCTTAATTTTGCTGCTGAAGTCCGGACGACCCAGCGCGGCGATGTGCTGGCGAGCCAGCTCAAGCACTTTCGGGTTATCGATAAGAATTTCACCGATATCCTGACGCAGGTAGTCGCGGAACGCGCGCACGATGACGTTGCTTTCCTGGTGGATCAGGAACGGCGCCGGGCGGCTTTCTGCGGCTTTCTGGATAGCTTCCCAGTGCTTCAGGCGGAAGCTAAGGTCCCACTGCAGCGCTTCGGCAGATTTGCCGACGCCCGCGGTGCGTACAATTAGCCCCATACCGTCCGGCAGCTCGAGGCTGGCCAGCGCTTCTTTCAGCTCGGTGCGATCGTCACCCTCGATGCGGCGGGAAATACCGCCAGCGCGCGGGTTATTCGGCATCAGTACCAGATAGCTGCCTGCCAGGCTGATAAAGGTAGTGAGCGCGGCGCCTTTGTTGCCACGTTCTTCTTTATCAATCTGAACGATAACTTCCTGACCTTCACGCAGCACATCCTTAATGTTAGGACGGCCGTGAGCGTTGTAGCTGGCTGGGAAGTATTCGCGGGCAATTTCTTTAAGAGGGAGGAAACCATGACGCTCGGCGCCGTAATCAACAAATGCGGCCTCCAGGCTAGGTTCAATACGGGTGATTTTGCCTTTGTAGATGTTCGCTTTTTTCTGTTCGTGCCCGGGGCTTTCGATATCCAGGTCGTACAGGCGCTGCCCATCAACAAGGGCGACGCGCAACTCTTCCTGCTGAGTTGCGTTGATTAACATTCTTTTCATCGTAACTTACTCATTATTCTTACATTGACGACTAAGCTGCGGGCAGAGTAACGCCTTGCCGGGGGAAACCGATGGCCTCGTGTCTGTTTCACGTCGCCAACCTCACGGTTGTCGCGCGCTTAAGAGGCGCAGAGTGTCGGTCGCCTGCATTTCAAACGGAAACACAGCGCAATTGTCAGGGGAATTGCCTGGGATGTATCACCAGAGAAGATTCCATTTATACGCTTCATGCATCGAGCTGCTTTTGCACTGGCTGCGCTCGTTCATCCCTGTTACCTGGCGATGCAGGCTTCCGGGGATTCACTCTCTTGCTGCCATGACGCATCTCGAATAATTTTGCGTATATTCTATCGTCTTTCACGTTGCAGGCGTGTTGGCTTAACCTGCTCATCACAATCATGCGATTATCATGAGCTCCCGGGGATACCCGGAGTCGACGCCTTCCTGCGACGTGAAATCCATAGAGCCTGTACCGGTAAGGACTGCAACCCGCAGCCCGCTAACTGTCTGAAAGATCAATACGTCTTACGCCATTGCTGCGTTGATGATCGGTCAGACAAAATTGGTCATTCCGCTAATCTCTTGTTCTAACAAGATTCAACACGGAAAACGGCATCATTATTCCATTGCTAAGCTTGTTATAGCAAGTTGACTTTTACCTTTTATCACCCGGTGACCCACAGTTTTATCACCTGCGTATACGGATTGTTCTAATAACAAACAAAACGCCGATGACCCATACGATGAAAACCGGATAATGATAAATATAAGCATATAAAAATGAGTGGCGCTAATGCGTCGGGCTATTTAGAATCGCGCACCATGAAAACTGAGACCCCAACCGTAAAAATGGTTGCCATTACCGCTGATGAAGCCGGGCAACGCATCGATAACTTTTTGCGTACGCAGCTTAAGGGCGTACCGAAGAGCATGATTTATCGCATTCTGCGTAAAGGCGAGGTGCGGGTAAACAAAAAACGCGTCAAGCCTGAGTACAAGCTGGAAGCGGGCGATGAGATCCGTATTCCGCCGGTCCGCGTAGCCGAGCGTGAGGAAGACGCGGTCTCCCCGCATCTGCAAAAAGTCGCGGCTCTGGCGGACGTCATTCTGTATGAAGACGATCATATCCTGGTGCTCAACAAGCCTTCCGGTACCGCGGTTCACGGCGGCAGCGGCCTGAGCTTCGGCGTGATTGAGGGCCTGCGTGCTCTGCGTCCTGAGGCGCGCTTCCTCGAGCTGGTGCACCGTCTTGACCGCGATACCTCCGGCGTGCTGCTGGTGGCGAAGAAGCGTTCCGCGCTGCGTTCGCTGCATGAGCAGCTGCGCGAGAAGGGGATGCAAAAGGATTATCTGGCGCTGGTGCGCGGGCAGTGGCAGTCGCATACCAAAGTGGTACAGGCGCCGCTGCTGAAAAACATCCTGCAAAGCGGCGAGCGTATCGTGCGCGTGAATCAGGAAGGCAAGCCGTCGGAAACCCGCTTTAAGGTAGAAGAGCGCTTTACCGACGCCACGCTGGTGCGCTGCAGCCCGGTGACCGGTCGAACCCATCAGATTCGCGTGCATACCCAGTATGCCGGGCACCCGATCGCGTTTGACGATCGCTACGGCGATCGGGAATTTGATAAGCAGCTAACGGGAACCGGCCTCAATCGCCTGTTCCTGCACGCCGCGGCGCTGAAGTTTACGCATCCGGGCACGGGTGAGGTGATGCGCGTTGAGGCGCCGCTGGACGGCCAGCTGAAGCGCTGCCTGCAGGTGCTACGCGATAAGAAGTAGCGGAACGGCGGATGCACGCTCCGCCGCGTTCACCGCGCGGGCCGATAAGCCCGCGGCGGTGATGCTCAGAACGAGGATCCGCGCTTCAGGTGAGCAGCGGGTTATAGCCTTCTCTGCGCAGCATCTGACAAAGCGCAATCAGCGGCAGGCCCACCAGCGTATTGGGGTCCCGGCCTTCTAAGCGCTCGAAAAGCGTGATCCCCAGCCCTTCGCTTTTAAAGCTCCCGGCGCACTGCAGCGGGTTCTCTTTACGCACGTAGGTCTCAATCTCCCGGTCGCTTAAATGGCGAAAATGAACGTCAAAGGGCTCGCATTCGGTTTGCAGATGACCGTTCGCCGAGTTGTAGAGCGCCAGCCCGGTGTAAAAGGTCACGATGGTGCCGCTGGCTTTTCTTAACTGCAGGCGGGCGTTCTCTTCGCTATGCGGCTTACCGGTGATGTCGCCATCCAGGACGCAAACCTGATCGGAGCCTATAATGAGATGCTGCGGGTAGCGGGCGGCGAGAGCCTGCGCCTTAGCCTGCGCCAGACGCACGACCAGCTGGCGAGCGGACTCGCCGGGGTGAGAGGTTTCATCGACCTCAGGCGCCGCGCACTCAAACGGCACGGAGAGTTTTTCCAGCAGCATGCGCCGCCAGGGTGAGGTCGACGCCAGGACAAGCTCAGACATATTTTTTCATCCACATATAGCGCTTCGAAGAGCATCATTTTAAACTATGGGCCGCAATGTGTGCGAATAAATGGCAAAAGGCAACCTGAGGCTGCCTTTTTCTTTGACTCTATGACATTACAAAGTTAATATGCGCGCCCTATGCAAAAAGTAAAATTACCCCTGACTCTTGACCCGGTTCGCACGGCTCAAAAACGCCTTGATTACCAGGGCATTTATGCTCGCGATCAGGTAGCACGTGTGGCCGATTCTGTAGTCAGCGTGGACACCGATGTGGAATGCAGCATGTCGTTCGCTATTGATAACCAGCGTCTTGCCGTTATAACCGGCGATGCGACGGTGTCAGTAACCCTCGAATGTCAGCGTTGCGGGAAACCGTTCCCCCGTCATGTCCACACAACGTATTGTTTCAGCCCGGTCAGAAATGACGAACAGGCCGAAGCACTGCCGGAAGCGTATGAGCCGATTGAGGTTAACGAATTCGGTGAAATCGATCTGCAAGCGCTGGTTGAGGATGAAATTATTCTCTCCTTGCCTGTAGTTCCGGTGCATGATTCTGAACACTGTGAAGTGTCCGACGCGGACATGGTTTTTGGTGAACTGCCTGCAGAGGCACAGAAGCCAAACCCATTTGCCGTATTAGCCAGCTTAAAGAATAAGTAATTGAGGAGTAAGGTCCATGGCCGTACAACAGAATAAACCAACCCGTTCCAAACGTGGCATGCGTCGTTCCCATGACGCTCTGACCGCAGTCACCAGCCTGTCTGTAGACAAAACTTCTGGTGAGAAACACCTGCGTCACCACATGACTGCCGACGGTTTCTACCGCGGTCGCAAGGTTATCACTAAGTAATCACGCGATACTCTATGAACTTCGTGTTGCATGAAGTCTGTGCAGTTAACGGTGCTGCAGCGTGAAGGACAACGAGTATAAGCGTGGTGAAGCTTAGTGAGGATTTCCCCAGGTAACTGGGGAAAAACCGAACCGGGCAGCGACGATACCTTGACACGTCTAACCCTGGCGTTAGATGTCATGGGGGGCGATTTTGGTCCCTCCGTGACGGTGCCTGCAGCACTGCAGGCACTGATCTCTAATTCGCAACTCACACTTCTTTTAGTCGGCGACCCCGACGCCATCACGCCATTACTTGCCAAAGCTGACTTCGAACAACGTTCACGTCTGCAGGTTATTCCTGCGCAGTCAGTTATTGCCAGTGATGCGCGACCCGCGCAGGCGATTCGCAGCAGCCGCGGAAGCTCAATGCGCATGGCGCTCGAGTTGGTGAAAGAGGGGCGGGCAGAGGCCTGCGTCAGCGCGGGCAATACCGGCGCGCTGATGGGGCTGGCAAAACTATTGCTCAAGCCCATTGAGGGAATTGAGCGCCCGGCGCTGGTGACGGTACTGCCGCACCAGCAGAAGGGGAAAACGGTGGTGCTGGATCTTGGCGCCAACGTCGACTGCGACAGCACCATGCTGGTCCAGTTTGCGGTGATGGGGGCGGTACTGGCGGAAGAAGTTGTCGGTATTGAAAATCCCCGCGTCGCGCTGCTGAACATTGGCGAAGAAGAGATGAAGGGCCTCAGCAGCATTCGCGACGCCGCGGCGGTTTTGAAAACGCTGACGTCTCTCAACTATATAGGCTATCTTGAAGCCAATGAACTATTGGCGGGCAAAACCGATGTTCTGGTTTGTGATGGATTCACGGGCAACGTCACATTAAAAACCATGGAAGGTGTTGTCAGAATGTTTCTTTCGCTGCTGAAATCGCAGGGAGAGGGCAAAAAACGGTCGTGGTGGCTGCTGTTATTGAAACGTTGGTTACAAAAAAGCCTCGCAAGGCGATTCAGTCACCTCAACCCCGACCAGTATAATGGCGCCTGTCTGTTAGGATTGCGCGGTTCCGTGATTAAGAGTCATGGTGCTGCCAATCAGCGCGCCTTTAGCGTTGCAATAGAGCAGGCAGTGCAGGCGGTGCAGCGGCAGATACCTCAGCGGATCGCCGCTCGCCTGGAATCTTTATACCCAGCAGGCTTTGAGCTGCCGGGGGGCGACAGAAGCGGGAACTCCCGACAGCAAAGCGGGACGAACGAGCAGGACTGACGCCCCGGCGGTTTGAACAAGGCGGGTATGTTACCCAAGAGTGACTGAGCGTACATGTATACGAAGATTATTGGTACCGGCAGTTATCTGCCTGAGCAAGTGCGTACTAACGCCGACCTGGAAAAAATGGTAGATACGTCTGACGAGTGGATTGTCACCCGTACGGGTATCCGTGAACGTCGTATTGCCGCACCGAATGAAACCGTTGCTACGCTGGGTTTTGAAGCTGCAAAAAATGCGCTGGAGATGGCGGGCGTTAAGCCGGAGCAAATTGGTCTGATTATTGTTGCGACCACCTCCGGCACCCACGCGTTCCCGAGCTCGGCCTGTCAGATTCAGTCTATGCTGGGCATTAACGGCTGCCCGGCGTTTGACGTTGCTGCGGCCTGTGCCGGCTTCACCTACGCCCTGAGCATCGCCGACCAGTATGTCAAAAACGGTGCAGTAGACTACGCGCTGGTTATTGGCGCTGACGTTCTGGCGCGCACCTGCGATCCAACCGATCGCGGGACGATCATTATTTTTGGCGACGGCGCGGGCGCCGTTGTGCTGGGCGCGTCCAGCGAGCCGGGCATTATCTCGACCCATCTGCACGCCGACGGCCGCTACGGCGAGCTGTTAACGCTGCCGAACGCCGATCGCGTAGATCCGGAAAATCCGATCTATCTGACGATGGCGGGTAACGAAGTCTTTAAAGTGGCCGTGACCGAACTGGCGCATATCGTTGACGAAACGCTGGCGGCGAACAATCTCGATCGCTCCGCGCTGGATTGGCTGGTCCCGCACCAGGCCAACCTGCGTATTATCAGCGCGACGGCGAGAAAACTTGGGATGTCGATGGACAACGTGGTGGTGACGCTCGATCGTCACGGCAATACCTCCGCCGCCTCCGTCCCCTGCGCGCTGGACGAAGCGGTGCGCGATGGCCGCATTCAGCGCGGTCAGCTGATTCTGCTGGAAGCCTTTGGTGGCGGTTTCAC
Organism: Klebsiella sp. Ech2A; assembly: GCF_030078455.1. NCBI lineage: Bacteria > Pseudomonadati > Pseudomonadota > Gammaproteobacteria > Enterobacterales > Enterobacteriaceae > Klebsiella > Klebsiella sp. Ech2A. The sequence continues at coordinate 13,975 of NZ_JAQGFU010000081.1, forward strand.
CTGGGGTTCCGCGCTGGTTCGTTTTTAGTATAAGGATTTAGAGATGACGCAATTTGCTTTTGTGTTCCCGGGACAGGGCTCGCAGGCGGTCGGCATGTTGTCAGAAATGGCAGCCGCTTATCCGGTGATTGAAGAGACTTTCCGCGAAGCCTCCGCGGCGTTGGGTTACGATCTGTGGGCCCTTGCCCAGCAGGGCCCGGCAGAAGAACTGAATAAAACCTGGCAGACCCAGCCCGCGCTGCTGACCGCCTCCGTGGCGCTGTATCGCGCGTGGCAGCAGCAGGGCGGCCAGGCGCCGGCTCTGCTGGCTGGCCATAGCCTTGGCGAATACTCCGCGCTGGTTTGTGCCGGAGTCCTCGACTTCACCGACGCCGTGCGTCTGGTTGAGATGCGTGGCAAATTCATGCAGGAAGCGGTACCGGAAGGTACCGGCGCCATGTCGGCCATCATTGGCCTCGACGATGCGTCAATTGCTAAAGCCTGCGAAGAGTCTGCCGAAGGCCAGGTGGTTTCACCGGTCAACTTCAACTCCCCGGGTCAGGTGGTTATCGCGGGCAACAAAGAAGCCGTAGAACGCGCTGGCGCCGCCTGCAAAGCTGCCGGCGCCAAACGCGCGCTGCCGCTGCCGGTGAGCGTCCCGTCCCACTGTGCGCTGATGAAACCTGCCGCGGAAAAGCTGGCGGTTGAGCTGCAAAAAATCACCTTTAACACCCCGACTATTGCGGTGGTGAACAACGTTGATGTGAAGTGCGAAACCGCGCCTGACGCCATTCGCGACGCGCTGATCCGCCAGCTTTACAGCCCGGTTCAGTGGACCAAAAGCGTCGAATTTATGGCCTCTCAGGGCGTAGAGCATCTGTATGAAGTGGGCCCGGGTAAAGTCCTCACCGGCCTGACTAAACGTATTGTTGACACCCTGACCGCTTCCGCGCTTAACGAGCCTGCAGCGCTGTCTGCGGCGCTTGAGCAATAAAAGAGGAATATCATGAGTTTTGAAGGAAAAATCGCGCTGGTTACCGGTGCAAGTCGCGGGATCGGCCGTGCAATCGCTGAAACGCTCGTCGCCCGTGGCGCGAAGGTTATCGGTACTGCCACCAGCGAGAGCGGTGCGCAGGCGATCAGCGACTATTTAGGTGCTAACGGTAAAGGTCTGCTGCTGAATGTGACCGACCCGGCATCTATCGAATCTGTTCTGGGAAATATTCGCACAGAATTTGGTGAAGTTGATATCCTGGTTAATAATGCCGGTATTACTCGTGATAACCTGTTAATGCGGATGAAAGATGACGAGTGGAACGATATTATCGAAACCAATCTGTCATCAGTTTTCCGTCTGTCAAAAGCAGTAATGCGCGCTATGATGAAAAAGCGTCATGGCCGCATTATTACTATCGGTTCTGTGGTCGGTACCATGGGAAATGCTGGTCAGGCTAACTACGCTGCGGCGAAAGCGGGTCTGATCGGTTTTAGTAAGTCGCTGGCACGTGAAGTCGCGTCCCGCGGTATTACCGTTAACGTTGTTGCTCCGGGCTTTATTGAAACGGACATGACGCGTGCGCTATCTGACGATCAGCGTGCGGGTATTCTGGCGCAAGTTCCGGCGGGTCGCCTCGGCGATGCAAAAGAAATCGCCAGTGCGGTTGCGTTTTTAGCTTCTGACGAAGCGGGTTACATCTCTGGTGAAACCCTGCACGTCAACGGCGGAATGTACATGGTCTGACCGAGTTTTGCGCAAAACGTTCAGGAACCGCGCAGTCTGTGCGGTTCCGGGTACGGTTTTGTGCAAAATGATTTGCGTTATGAGGGCAAACAGCCGCAAAATAGCGTAAAATCGTGGTACGACCTGCCGGGATTTAGTTGCAAATTTTTCAACATTTTATACACTACGAAAACCATCGCGAAAGCGAGTTTTGATAGGAAATTTAAGAGTATGAGCACTATCGAAGAACGCGTTAAGAAAATCATCGGCGAACAGCTGGGCGTTAAGCAGGAAGAAGTTACCAACAATGCTTCCTTCGTTGAAGATCTGGGCGCTGATTCTCTTGACACCGTTGAGCTGGTAATGGCTCTGGAAGAAGAGTTTGATACTGAGATTCCGGACGAAGAAGCTGAGAAAATCACCACTGTTCAGGCTGCCATTGATTACATCAACGGTCACCAGGCGTAAGTGAACATCTCCAGGCGGTCATTCGACCGCCTGAGTTTTATCTTTAGTTTGTCCCACAAGAATCTATTTTCCCTCCCTGGAGGACAACCGTGTCTAAGCGTCGTGTAGTTGTGACCGGACTGGGCATGTTGTCTCCTGTCGGCAATACCGTAGAGTCTACCTGGAAAGCTCTCCTTGCCGGTCAGAGTGGCATCAGCCTGATCGACCATTTCGATACTAGCGCCTATGCAACAAAATTTGCTGGCTTAGTAAAGGATTTTAACTGTGATGACATTATCTCGCGCAAAGAACAGCGCAAGATGGATGCCTTCATTCAATATGGAATTGTCGCTGGCGTTCAGGCCATGCAGGATTCTGGTCTTGAAATAACGGAAGAGAACGCGGACCGCATCGGCGCAGCTATTGGCTCCGGCATCGGCGGCCTCGGACTGATTGAGGAAAACCACAGCTCGCTGACCAACGGCGGACCTCGTAAAATCAGCCCGTTCTTTGTACCGTCTACAATTGTTAACATGGTGGCCGGACATCTGACCATCATGTTTGGTCTGCGTGGGCCGAGCATCTCCATCGCGACCGCCTGTACTTCCGGTGTGCACAATATCGGTCAGGCCGCGCGTATCATTGCCTACGGCGATGCTGATGCGATGGTTGCCGGCGGTGCGGAAAAAGCCAGTACCCCGCTTGGCGTGGGCGGCTTTGGCGCAGCGCGTGCGCTCTCTACCCGCAACGACAATCCGCAGGCGGCAAGCCGTCCGTGGGATAAAGATCGCGACGGCTTCGTGCTTGGCGACGGCGCGGGCATGGTGGTGCTGGAAGAGTACGAGCACGCTAAAAAACGCGGCGCGAAAATCTACGCGGAAATCGTCGGTTTTGGTATGAGCAGCGATGCCTACCATATGACATCTCCTCCGGAGAACGGTGCCGGTGCCGCGCTGGCAATGGTTAACGCCATTCGCGATGCGGGCATTGAACCGGGCCAGATCGCCTACGTCAACGCGCACGGTACCTCGACGCCAGCGGGCGATAAAGCGGAAGCTCAGGCCGTTAAGTCAGTCTTTGGCGACGCGGCTCGCAGCGTGATGGTCAGCTCGACCAAATCGATGACCGGGCACCTGCTGGGCGCCGCAGGAGCGGTAGAATCTATCTACTCCATCCTTGCGCTGCGCGATAGCGTGGTTCCGCCGACCATCAACCTGGATAACCCGGACGATGGCTGCGACCTGGACTTCGTTCCGCACGAAGCCCGCCAGGTTTCCGGTATGGAGTACACGCTGTGTAACTCCTTCGGCTTTGGTGGCACCAACGGTTCGCTGATCTTTAAAAAGGTCTAAGCGCGCTAGTCGCCTCCTCCAGCCATGACTCAGGCCTGCATTTATGCGGGCCTTCTTTTTTCTTCAGCTTTCTCTGCTTGTCCTGCGTAATTCATCCTGCGACACTAGCGGGCCACCGATAAGGAGCCACTATGTTCTTGATTAATGGCCTTGAACAGGACGTCCTGGCCGCTAACGACCGGGCGATACAGTTTGGCGACGGATGCTTTACCACCGCGCGGATTGTAGAAAGTCAGGTGCAGATGCTGCCTGCCCATCTTCGGCGTATGCAGCAGGCCTGCGAAAAGCTGATGATCCCCTATACCCACTGGCAAACGCTGGAACAGGAAATGCTGCGCCTGGCGCAGGTCCAGAAAAGCGGCGTGCTCAAGGTTATCCTGACGCGCGGTTCCGGCGGCCGCGGCTATAGCGGTACGCTGTGCCAGCAGCCGACCCGTATCCTCAGCGTATCCCCGCTGCCGGCGCACTACTCCCGCTGGCGTGAAGAGGGCATCACCCTGGCCCTGAGCCCGATACGGCTGGGGCGTAACCCGTCGCTTGCCGGCCTTAAGCACCTTAATCGCCTGGAGCAGGTGCTGATCCGCTCTCATCTTGAGCAGACGGACGCCGACGAGGCGCTGGTTCTTGACAGCGAAGGGTGGCTTACGGAATGCTGTGCCGCGAATCTGTTCTGGCGCAAGGGAATGGAGGTATTTACGCCGCGCCTTGACCAGGCGGGCGTGAACGGGATTATGCGCCAGTATTGTATCGCCCGGCTGGCACAATCGCCGTTTCGCGTTGTCGAAGTCACCGCGGGCCCTGATGCGTTGCGCGATGCCGATGAAGTGCTGATTTGCAACGCCCTGATGCCGCTGGTGCCGGTTCGTCGCTGGGACGAGAGCCGTTGGTCCTCGCGCGAGCTTTATCATTTTTTAGCCCCACTGTGTGAGCTGTCTGGTTAGTCATGAAGAAAATGTTACGTTTTATCCTGCTGTTGTTAGTGGTGTTTGGCATTGCCGCAGGCGTGGGCATGTGGAAAGTCCGCCAGCTCGCTGACAGCAAGCTGCTTATCAAAGAAGAGACCATCTTCACCCTGGAAGCCGGCACCGGGCGCCTCGCGCTGGGCCAGCAGCTGTACGGTGACAAGGTCATCAACCGGCCTCGCGTCTTCCAGTGGCTGCTGCGCATTGAGCCGGAGCTGTCGCACTTCAAAGCCGGGACCTACCGCTTTACGCCGCAAATGACGGTGCGCGAAATGCTCCAGCTGCTGGGCAGCGGCAAAGAGGCCCAGTTCCCGCTGCGCTTTGTTGAAGGAATGCGGGTGAGCGACTATCTGCGCCAGCTGCGCGATGCGCCGTATGTGAAGCATACGCTGGCCGACGACAGCTACGAAACGGTGGCGAAAACGCTCGACCTTGAACATCCGGAGTGGGTCGAAGGCTGGTTCTGGCCGGATACCTGGATGTATACCGCCAATACCAGCGATGTAGCGATCCTCAAGCGGGCGCATCAGAAGATGGTCGCCGAGGTGGACAAGGCGTGGGAAGGGCGGATGGATAACCTGCCGTACGAGGATCAAAACCAGCTGCTGACCATGGCGTCAATTATCGAAAAAGAGACGGCGGTAGCGGAAGAGCGCGATCGCGTGGCGTCGGTATTTATCAACCGCCTGCGCATCGGCATGCGTTTGCAGACCGACCCGACGGTGATTTACGGCATGGGTGAGAGCTATAATGGCAGGCTGACGCGCAAGGATCTCGAAACCCCGACGGCCTATAATACCTATGTGATTAGCGGTATGCCGCCGGGGCCGATCGCCGCGCCCGGTGAGGCATCGCTGACCGCCGCCGCGCATCCGGCGAAAACGCCGTACCTCTATTTTGTCGCTGACGGCAAGGGCGGACATACGTTTAATACCAATCTGTCCAGCCACAACCGCTCGGTTCAGGATTATCTAAAAGTTCTTAAGGAAAAAAATGCGCAGTAATTACATCGTTATCGAAGGCCTGGAGGGCGCAGGGAAAACCACCGCGCGTAACCTGGTGGTGGAGGCGCTGGAACAGTCTGGCGTCAGCGATCTGCTGTTTACCCGTGAACCGGGCGGCACCATCCTCGCCGAGAAACTGCGCAGCCTGGTACTCGATATCCAGTCGACCGGCGATGAAGTGATTAATGATAAAGCCGAAGTGCTGATGTTTTATGCCGCCCGCGTTCAGCTGGTGGAAACGGTGATTAAGCCGGCCCTGGCCCGCGGGCAGTGGGTGATTGGCGATCGCCACGATCTCTCAACCCAGGCGTACCAGGGCGGCGGCCGCGGCATTGACCAGACGATGCTGGCGACGCTGCGCGACGCGGTGCTCGGCGATTTTCGCCCGAACCTGACGCTCTATCTCGACGTCACGCCTGAGGTGGGACTCAAGCGCGCCCGCGCCCGCGGCGAACTCGACCGCATTGAGCAGGAGTCGCTGGACTTCTTCAACCGCACCCGCGCGCGCTACCTTGAGCTGGCGGCGCAGGACCCAACGATCCTCACCATCGATGCCACCCAGCCGCTGGAAGCGGTCGCCCGCGATATTCGCGCGGCGATCGGCCAGTGGGTGGCGGAGCAGCGCGCATGAAATGGTATCCGTGGTTACGCCCGCCGTTCGAGCAGTTAGTCACCAGCTACCAGGCCGGGCGGGGTCACCATGCGTTACTGCTTCAGGCGCTGCCGGGAATGGGCGGCGATGCGCTGCTCTACGCGCTGTGCCGCTACCTGATGTGCCGACAGCCGGAAGGACACAAAAGCTGCGGCCACTGCCATAGCTGCCAGCTGATGCAGGCCGGTACCCACCCCGACTACTACACGCTGCTGCCGGAGAAGGGCAAAAGCGCCCTCGGGATTGATGCCGTTCGCGACGTGAATGAAAAGCTCTATGAACGCTCGCGCCTCGGCGGAGCCAAGGTGGTATGGATTAGCGACGCGGCGCTGCTGACCGATGCGGCGGCCAATGCCCTGCTGAAAACGCTGGAGGAGCCGCCGGAAAATACCTGGTTCTTCCTCGCCTGTCAGGAGCCGGCGCGGCTGCTGGCCACGCTGCGCAGCCGCTGCCGTCTGTATCATCTTGCTCCGCCGGCGGAGTCCTATGGCCTGGCGTGGCTGGAGCGTGAGGTAACGCTTGAGCAAAACGCCTTGCTGGCCGCGCTGCGCCTGAGCGCTAATGCGCCAGCGGCGGCGCTGGAGCTGCTCGAAGAGAGCCGCTGGGCCGCCCGGCAGCAGCTCATCCAGA
>NZ_JAQGFU010000082.1:0-20716 GCF_030078455.1 Klebsiella sp. Ech2A
GCAATAAGGTCCGCAGCTTCTGGCTGGGCCTGACCCACGGGCTGACCAGCAGCACGCCAACCCGCGACGCGACCCGCCGTTACTACCAGCATATGAACCGCCTGAGCGCGAACCTGGCGCTGCTGTCCGACGTCTCAATGGCGGTGCTGGGTGGCAGCCTGAAGCGTCGCGAGCGTATTTCCGCACGACTGGGCGACGTTTTAAGCCAGCTGTACCTCGCCTCTGCGGTGCTGAAACGCTATGACGATGAGGGGCGTAATGAAGCCGACCTGCCGCTGGTTCACTGGGGCGTTCAGGATGCGCTGTATCAGGCGGAGCAGGCCATTGACGACCTGCTGAAAAACTTCCCGAACCGCTTTGTCGCCGGCGTCATGCGCATTGCCATTTTCCCGACCGGCCGCCACTACGACGCGCCGTCCGATAAGCTGGACCATAAGGTCGCCAAAATTCTGCAGATCCCGAGCGCAACGCGTTCGCGTATTGGCCGCGGCCAGTACCTGACCCCGAGCGAGCACAACCCGGTCGGTCTGCTGGAAGAAGCGCTGCTGGACGTCATGGCCGCCGACCCGATTCATCAGCGTATCTGTAAGGAGCTGGGCAAAAACCTGCCGTTCACGCGCCTTGATGAGCTGGCCCGCAACGCGCTGGCGAAAGGGTTAATCAATCAGGAAGAAGCCACCGTTCTTACCCGGGCGGAGACCAGCCGACTGCGCAGCATCAACGTTGACGACTTCGCCCCGGATGAGCTGGCCACCCGGCCGGTAAAGCTGCCGGAGAAGGTCCGCAAGATTGAAGCCGCCTGAATAATAAAATAGCCACATCACGATCGGGGCGGGGGGTTTCCTCCGCCTCTTTTTTTGCCCCCTCTGCCCCTGCTTACTCTCTTCCCCCCTTCTTTTCCCGCAAAAATCATTTCCCGCATTAGCGCGATAGGCTGCCAATCGGCCTGCGCCACGCGCAGCAAATTCCCGCTCAATAATTAAAATACCTACGTGGATCACGTTTCCCCCCTGTAACTCGGTTCAGCCTGCTGAACAAGGCGTATTTTCCCCTTTCCAGAGTAGATAGGCTTTATATCAACAAGAAACGGGAGCCGTTATGGGCGGTAAAGGATGTAATTCATTAATCCGGGCAGAAAAAATACTGACCTACATTGCATATGTCGGAGCGGCCAGCTTTATGGAGCTGCTAAAAGAATTTCAGTACCCGAAAAGTAGCCTGCTGAATTTATTAAACACCATGGTCGACTGCGGATTTTTAATAAAAAGTGAGCGCAATCAATACTCGCTTGGCATAAAAAATTACGAGCTTGGGTGCCAGTCGTTGCACAGGAAAAACATATTCGAGGTGACGAAGCGCCCGATGCAGGAGCTTTCGTTGAAAAGCGGACTGGTCTGCCACCTGGGGGCGATGGAGAGTTACTCGGCCATTTACCTGGATAAAGTCGAGAGCCCGGATTCCGTGCCGACTAAAAAAAGCTGGATCGGTAAAAAATTAGAATTACATATCACCGCGCTCGGTAAAGCGCTGCTGGCCTGGAAGCCGCGAGAAGAGATGGATTATTTTCTCGATGCCTTAATTCTGAAAAAGCACACGAAAAATACCTTCACGGATAAAAAGTTATTTCGTGAAGAGCTACAGAAAACGCGCCTCAGGGGATGGGCGATAGATAATGAAGAATCGACCTATGGGGCAGTCTGCCTGAGCATGCCTATTTTCGATATGTATCATCGCGTGAATTATGCAATCTCATTATCGGGAGATCCAATAGTTTATTCCGGGAAAAGGGTCGATGGTTATCTCGAACTGCTCAGGCAATGCGCCGATCAGATCTCGCATGGTCTGGGTTATAGAAACGAAAATGAATATTTAAGAAAAGGAAATTGATCTAATGAAAAAATTCAGGGGAATTATTCCACCGGTCTCCACGACGCTCGATCGCAACGGCAACATTGATAAAATAGCCTTAAAAGAAGTCGCCGATTTTCTTATTAAGAAAGGCGTCGACGGCCTGTTTTATCTGGGAACCGGCGGCGAATTTAGTCAGATGAATGCCGGGCAAAGGATGGACCTCGCCGAGGCGGCAATCGCGGCGGTTGGCGGACGCGTTCCGGTATTAATTGGCGTTGGCTCCCCCTCCACTGACGAAGCAGTCAAACTGGCAAAACACGCCGAAACCTGCGGCGCGGACGGCATCGTTATTATTAACCCCTATTACTGGAAAGTTGCCGCCAGCAACCTGGACGACTATTACCATCGCATCGCCAGCAGCGTCCGCCTGCCGGCGATCGTTTATAACTTCCCGGACCTCACCGGCCAGGATCTCACCCCTGATACCGTCAAACGCCTGGTCCTGCAAAATGAAAACATCGTCGGTATTAAAGACACTATCGACAGCGTCGGCCACCTGCGGGCGATGATTAACACCGTCAAAGCCGTGCGCCCCGACTTCTCCGTGTTCTGCGGCTTCGACGACCATTTACTCAATAACCTGCTGCTGGGCGGGGATGGCGCCATTACCGCCAGCGCAAACTTCGCGCCGGAACTGTCCGTAGGCATTTTTAGCGCCTGGCAAGATGGCGATCTCGCGACAGCGGCGACGCTCAATAAAAAATTGCTGCAGCTACCGGCTATTTACTCCCTGGAAACACCGTTTGTCTCCCTTATCAAGTATGCCATGCAGTGCGTGGGGCTACCGGTGAATACCTATTGCCTGCCGCCGATTCTGGATGCGTCGGAAGAGGCAAAGGCGCGAGTTCGCGAGCTGCTCGCCTCGCAGGACATTTTAAAATCTTAAGGAGGCATTCGATGTCCATTGACGATATTTTTGCTAGCGATAACCCGGATATCTACCGCGTCAGAACCCACGCTCCGGGCCCGCAGGGCGAGCTACCGCTGACCAGGGATATGCTCATCAACCGCCCTAGCGGCGATATTTTTGGCATGACCATGAATGCCGGGATGGGCTGGTCGCCGGATGAGCTGAATCAGGACGGTATCCTGCTGCTTAGCACGCTGGGTGGGCTGCGCGGGCCGGACGGCAAACCCGTCGCGCTGGCGCTTCATCAGGGACATTACGAGCTGGACATCCAGATGAAAGCAGCGGCGGAGGTCATCAAAAACCATCACGCGCTGCCTTACGCGGTGTATGTCTCCGATCCCTGCGACGGACGCACGCAGGGAACCACCGGCATGTTCGATTCATTACCTTATCGCAATGATGCCTCTATGGTGATGCGTCGCCTAATCCGTTCCCTGCCGGGAGTTAAAGCGGTGATTGGCGTGGCAACCTGCGATAAAGGGCTGCCCGCCACCATGATGGCGCTGGCATCGCAGCATGATAAAGCGACGGTGTTGATCCCCGGAGGGGCCACGCTGCCTGCTTTACATGGCGAAGATAACGGCAAGGTGCAGACTATCGGCGCGCGTTTTGCCAACGGCGAATTATCGCTGCAGGACGCTCGTCGGGCGGGCTGTCAGGCCTGCGCTTCGTCGGGTGGCGGCTGCCAGTTCCTCGGAACCGCAGGCACCTCGCAGGTCGTCGCTGAAGGCCTTGGCCTCGCTATTCCGCATTCTGCGCTCGCGCCTTCGGGCGAACCGGTCTGGACGGAGATCGCCAGAGCATCAGCGCGGGCCGCGCTGATGCTGAGCCAGAAAGGCATCACGACGAAGGATATCCTCACCGATCGCGCTATTGAAAACGCCATGATGGTCCATGCGGCATTTGGCGGCTCCACCAATCTCCTGTTGCACATCCCGGCAATTGCCCATCAGGCGGGCTGCCATATTCCGACGGTGGAGGACTGGATACGCATTAATAAACAGGTGCCGCGCCTGGTCAGCGTACTGCCCAATGGCCCGGTTTATCACCCAACCGTCCGAGCCTTTATGGCTGGCGGCGTACCGGAAGTGATGCTGCATCTGCGCCAGCTGGGTCTTCTGCATGAGGACGTCATGACCGTAACGGGCAATACGCTAGGGGAAAATCTCGACTGGTGGGAGCGCTCCGAGCGTCGGCAGATATTTAAAAATCTGCTGCTCAGCCAGGAGCAGGTTGCTCCCCAGGAGGTCATCATGTCTCCGCCGCAGGCGCAAAAAAGCGGGTTAACTTCCACGATTACCTTCCCGGTCGGCAATATCGCTCCGCAGGGCTCGGTCATAAAATCCACGGCCATCGATCCCTCGGTCATTAATGAAGACGGTATTTATTACCATAAGGGCGTAGCGAAGGTGTACCTCTCGGAGAAAACCGCCATTTATGATATCAAACACGACAAAATTAAAGCGGGCGATATTCTGGTTATTATCGGCGTAGGGCCGTCCGGCACCGGGATGGAGGAAACGTATCAGGTTACCAGTGCGCTGAAGCATTTATCCTATGGGAAGCATGTTTCGCTTATTACCGACGCCCGATTCTCCGGTGTTTCCACCGGCGCCTGCATTGGCCACGTTGGGCCGGAAGCACTGGCAGGCGGCGCTATCGGGAAATTACGCACCGGGGATCTCATAGAAATTAAAATTGACTGCAAACAGCTCCACGGCGAAGTCAATTTCCTGGGTCTCGCTAACGCTCAGGAACTCCCCTCTCGAGAGGAGGCTACCGATATGTTAAACGACAGAAGCAGCCATCCTGATTTAATGCCCGATCCTGATTTACCGGATGATACCCAACTCTGGGCGATGCTCCAGGCGGTGAGCGGCGGAACCTGGCGCGGCTGCATCTACGACGTAAATAAAATAAGCGCAGCATTGCACCAGCATATGACTAAATCCTGAAAAAATAATCAAAACCATTATTACATTATTAATGAGAGGACGTTATGCCACTATTAATTGTTGTGGCAGGTATCGCTGTACTCCTGCTTTTAACCATAAAAATAAAACTCAACACTTTTGTTTCATTAATTATTGTCTCGCTGGCCGTGGCTATTGCCAGCGGCATGGACCTGAATAAGGTCGTCGCTTCTGTCGAATCCGGACTGGGCGGCACCCTGGGTCATATCGGCTTGATATTCGGTTTTGGCGTAATGCTGGGGCGGTTATTATCCGATGCCGGCGGCGCGCAGCGTATTGCATTGACCATGCTGAACTATTTTGGCGTCAAAAGGTTGGACTGGGCGGTAGTAACGTCGGCATTTATTGTCGGTATCGCGCTATTTTTCGAAGTCGGTTTAATTCTGCTGGTACCGATTTTATTCGCCATCGCCAGGGAAGCTAAAATATCACCGATGTATATGTGCGTACCGATGCTGTCGGGTTTGTTAGTGGCGCACGGCTTTCTGCCGCCGCATCCCGGCCCTACCGTCATCGCCAGAGAATATGGCGCAGATGTGGGTGTCGTGCTGATTTATGGCATCATCGTGGGTATTCCAACCTTTATTCTCTGTGGCCCGCTGCTGAATAAAGTATGCCAACGGCTGATCCCGGAGGCATTTACCAAAGAAGGCAACATTGCTTCCCTTGGGGCGACAAAGAGCTTTACCGAAAGCGAAATGCCGGGGTTTGGGATAAGTTTTCTGACCGCCATGCTGCCGGTTATCCTGATGGCGCTGGTCACCATTATGCAAATGGTCCGGCCAAAAGACGCAGGCGACCCCGGTATGCTCTATTCCGTGTTCCTGTTTTTGGGAAACTCGACGATCGCGATGCTGATTTCGCTGCTGTTCGCCATTTGGGCGATGGGGCTCGGGAGAGGAAAAACGATTCCGGAACTGATGGACTCCTGCGGAAAAGCGATTGCAGGTATTGCCGGTCTGTTATTGATTATCGGCGGTGGCGGCGCATTCAAGCAGGTGCTGATTGATTCTGGCGTCGGCCAGTATATTTCGACGCTGGTGGCAGGCACGGATATCAACCCCATTCTGATGGCGTGGGGAGTGGCGGCCTTTCTGAGGATTTGTCTGGGCTCCGCAACGGTTGCCGCCATCTCCACCGCAGGCCTGGTGATCCCTCTGCTGTCGGCACATCCAAACACAAACCTGGCCTTGATAACGCTTGCGACGGGCGCAGGCTCCTGCATTTGCTCTCACGTCAATGATGCAAGCTTCTGGATGATAAAGGATTTCTTCGGCCTGACTATCAAGGAAACCCTACTGTCCTGGACGCTAATGTCAACAATGCTATCCCTTTGCGGCCTGATCTTTATTCTGCTGGCCAGCATGGCGATTTAAGCCACGCGGCCATGCTTCACGCAGTGCCCCTTAAACCCCCCCGCCTGGGCCAGGGTTTACGGGGCACCGTCCTATAGCCGCCTCTGAAGTAAAAAAAGCCGCGTGAATAAATCCGGCCAGCCCGTCTTTATGGCTTTTCTCCTCCTGTGCCCCTAAGCCCAGGGCTACCCTTTCCCGCACAAATCGTTTCCAGCATTAGCATTTTTTTAACAAAATATTCCGCTGACTATCCAGAGACTGATATGGTGTTAAAGTGACTATAACAGCCTAATGATAATGGAGTTCACCACCGTGCCAGGCCTGAAAATTACGCTACTGCAACAACCGCTGGTGTGGATGGACGGTCCCGCCAACCTGCGCCATTTCGATCGCCAGCTGGAAGGCGTCAGCGGGCGCGATCTGATTGTTTTGCCTGAAATGTTCACCACCGGCTTCGCGATGGAAGCCGCTCAGCAGTCGCTGCCGCAGGAAGAGGTCATTGAGTGGATGCGGGCGAAAGCGCTGCAGACCAATGCCCTCATCGCGGGTAGTGCTGCGCTACAAACCGAACGCGGCCCGGTTAACCGCTTCCTGCTGGTGGAGCCCGGCGGTAAAACCCATTTTTATGATAAGCGGCACCTGTTCCGGATGGCCGAAGAGCACCATCACTATACGGCCGGCAACGAGCGGGTCGTCTTCGAGTGGCGCGGCTGGCGGATCCTGCCGCTGGTTTGCTACGACCTGCGCTTCCCGGTGTGGTCACGCAACCATAACGACTACGATTTGGCGCTGTACGTGGCCAACTGGCCGGCGCCGCGTTCGCTGCACTGGCAGTCGCTGCTGGTTGCCCGGGCCATTGAAAATCAGGCCTACGTCGCCGGCTGTAATCGGGTCGGTACCGACGGTAATGGCCACCACTATCGGGGCGACAGCCGCATTATCAGCCCCCAGGGAGAAATTCTGGCAACGGCAGAGCCTCATCAGGCCACGCGCCTCGATGCGGAGCTGTCGCTCACCGCCCTCAACGAGTATCGCGAAAAATTCCCCGCCTGGCAGGATGCTGACCCGTTTAGCCTGAATTAATTCCCCTCCCCCTCGTCAGCGAGGGGGAAAAGCCTTTCAGGCCGTTAATAATACTCCGCTGAATTCAGGCACCATAAATTTTCGCCCACCTTCAGCCATCCTCATCAGCAAGCAACCCAGCCTTCCTCGGTTATCGTATTTTTATGACCTGGGCCGAGGACCAGCATGTCTACGTGACCTTTGGCGGAAAAGATACGCATCCTGGTCACTCGCGGAGGCAACCCTCCCGGCTACTCGCCACGTCAGCCTGGGGCGGGAGGGGGGAAATCAACGCCATGGTTGCTCAGGAGTAAAAAAAACAGCGCCCAACACAGCTCCGGGCGCTGCATGGCAACCTTAATCCAGGCTTTTCACGGCCTCGCGCATTCCCTGCACCAGAATAGTTTCCAGGTGAGCAGTCACCTGCGCGGTAAGTCCTGGCAGCAGCGTGAGATCCTCGCCCCAGTGGACCTTGTCGCAGAGCACGGCGTCCACCAGTTCGCACAGCGTCAGGTCATTGCCGACTCGTGGCCATAGTTCGGCAAACAAACTCAGCCACTGTTCGTCATCCTGTAACGGATAGCTTTCACCCGCCCGTACCCCGCGGTAAAAAGCAATTAACGCCGCCAGAGCAAACGTTAACCGCACGGGCCAGAGCATATCCTGCCGCCCTGCCTGCAATTGCGGCAAAATACGCGTGCGGAATTTAGTCATACCGTTGAGCGCGATGGAAAGAAGCTGATGACGAATATAAGGATTCTGAAAACGCCCTGTAACCGAATCGGCAAATTCACGGAGCTCATCGGCGGGTAGAGCCAGCGTCGGAATGATTTCCTGGCCGATCGCCTGTTCAACGAAGCGGCGCACATCGGCATCCTGCATCGCCTCCCCAACCGTTTCCAGCCCACACAGCCAGGCCACCGGCACCAGTGCAGTGTGTGCCCCGTTCAGAATGGCGACCTTGCGCTCCTTGTACGGTTTAATATCGTTAACGACGCGGATATTCAACGGGCATTCCGCCAGTTTCAGCTCCGCAGCCAACCAGGCTGGCCCCTGAATAACGAACAGATAAAAGTGCTCGGCGGTATCCAGAAACGCATCGCGATAGCCCAGCGTTTCTTCCAGTGAGGATGCTTCTTCGCACGGATAGCCTGTCACAATTCGGTCCACCAACGTGGAACAGAAGGTATTTGCCGTCTCTACCCAGTCGGCAAACGCCGGGGCCAGTTGCCACGCCTGAGCATATTGCAGAACCAACGCCTTCAGTGCGCGACCGTTATAGTCGATAAGCTCACAGGGGATAATCACCCACCCCTTATCTGCGGCACCGTTAAAGTGATTAAAACGTTCCAACAGTAGGCGTGTGAGTTTGGCTGGAAAACTCACCGGCGGAGCATCGTCCACGCGATCCGCCGGACGATAGCGAATCCCGGCCTCTGTAGTATTCGAAAAAACAAATCGGATATCCGGACCGTGGGCCAGCGCTAAGTACGCGGTAAAATCCTGATACGGGTTGATCTCATTATTCACCGAGCGGATCAAGCGCACCTCACTGACAGCCTCCCGCTGTTCATTCAATCCACGTACGATCGTGGTATACAGCCCATCCTGCGTGTTCAGCGACGGAGGGAAGTCGGTATCGATCGGCCGAACGATCGTCACGCCTGCCTGGAGATCCGTTTTCTCATTCAGAATATCCAGTTGCCAGCCAACAAATGCACGCAGGAAATTACCTTCGCCAAACTGGATCACCCGTGTAGGATAACTTGCACCAGGAAAATCCCTTCGATTCAATGTCTTCATCACAATATCCTTATCAGAACGTGATCACGCCCTTGATCAGTTCACGGTTGTTAATCACATCCTGTTCGTAAATTTCCGCCAGTGTGGCGAAGGGGTAGCGATGCGTAAGCATCATGTCCGCGCTTAATTTACCTTCCGACATCAGACGACCGACTTTGGCAAAATCTTCTGGCGTGGCGTTACGACTGCCCATCATCGTGGTTTCCTTCTTGTGGAACTCCGGATCGGAAAACTGTAAATCCCCCTTGAATAGCCCAACAAATACAATACTGCCGCCGTGACGGATCAAGTTGACGGTGTTATTCATCGCCTGCTGGTTTCCCGTCGCATCGATCACCTTCTGCGCCAAAGAGCCGCCAAACCGGGCGCGGAGCTGCGCATCAAAATCCTCCGTAGACGGATCGACCGCCGGGAGCCCAAGGCGGGAGACAACGTGTTCCCGGCGCATGGGACTGGTATCCGCCACCACCACCTGCGCGCCATCGGCTTTGGCAATAGCCGCTGCGCCGAGACCGATTGGACCTGCCCCCACCACCAGCACCTGCTCACCGGGCACAATCGCCGCCCGACGTACCGCATGCGCGCTGATGGCATAGGGTTCAATCAGCGCCGCCGCGTGCGGGTCTATACCCTCGGCGTCCAGCAGGTTGGTTACCGGAACCGATAAATATTCGCTAAATCCACCGTCCTGATGCACGCCAATTACTGAAATTTTTTCGCAGCAGTTAGTGCGGCCGCTTAGACATGCCGGACACTGTTGACAGGCCACATACGGAATAACAGCGACCTGTTGACCATTTTTCAGATGCTGTATATTCCCCCCGAGACCGACAATTTCCCCACATATTTCATGGCCCAGCACCCGTGGATAGCTGAAAAAAGGTTGATTACCTCCCCAGGCGTGGATATCAGTCCCACAAATCCCGACAGATTTAACTTTTATTAATGCTTCGCCTTCTCCTGGAATAGGTATTTCACGTTTCTTCCAGACTAATTTTTTCGGTTCCTGGCAAATCAGCGTATTCATAGTAGACATGATCCTGCTCTCCTTTTTTTGTTGACTCAGATATCAATGAAAATAAAAAATCAGGAGAAATGAGAAACATAATCTGTGAATTCCAACCCATAAAAATGTTTTAAATCGGGTTTTAATACGTAAAAAAGGGGGAACTATGAGCCGCTCGCAGAATTTACGTCACAATGTGATTAACCAGATAATCGATGATATGGCCCATGGTCATATCCCTTCTCCGCTACCTTCACAAAGCGCGTTGGCGGAGATGTATAACATCAGCCGCACGACGGTACGCCACATGCTGAGCCATTTAGACGAATGCGGCGTGCTGACGCAGGTTGGCAGCCACTACGTCATCATCCGTAAACCTGACCATAACGATGGGTTTTCATGCACCATCGCCTCAATGACCGAGCAAAATCGTATTTTTGAACAGGCATTTTTCACCATGATTAACCAGCGCCAGCTGTGTGCAGGAGAGATATTTTCCGAGCTACAACTCGCCAGAGATGCGGGAGTAAGCCCCGTAGTTGTACGAGAATATCTTTTAAAATTCGAGCGTTATACTCTGATAAAAAGCGAGAAACGCGGTCAGTGGAGCATGAAGCAATTCGATCAGGCTTACGCGGAACAACTATTCGAACTGAGAGAAATGCTGGAAACCCATTCCCTGCAGCACTTCCTGAACCTGCCCGACGACGATCCTCGTTGGCTGCAGGCGAAAACCCTGCTGGAGCGTCACCGGATGCTCCGTGACAGCATCGGCAGCAGCTTTCGTATGTTCTCGCAATTAGACCGGGAGTTCCATGCGCTATTGCTTTCCGCTGCTGAAAATATATTTTTTAATCAATCACTTGAAATTATCTCCGTGATATTCCACTTCCACTATCAGTGGGATGAAAGTGACCTGAAACAGCGTAACATTATCGCCATCGATGAACATATGACCATCCTCAGCGCGCTGATTTGCCGCAGCGATTTAGATGCGATCCTCGCACTTCGTAACCACCTTGAAACGGCAAAACAGTCAATGCTGCGCTCTATTCGGCAGAACAACAGATAAAATTAAAAGCGGATTAAAAACATAAATTTGCAAAATACCCCACAATCTTATTATCAACTCATATTGAGCTATTTACTCCCTCTTACAATCTGGGTGTCTGCTAAACAAACTTTTCTATTTTTATTAGCAAAAGAACATCACAACAGGAGTCAACATGGCGATTACAATCAAGGATATAAGTGTTAAAGACATCCGTTTCCCGACATCCAGGAATCTGGATGGTTCTGATGCAATGAATGCAATATCCGACTATTCCGCGACTTATGTCACATTAATTAGCGATCATCCGGAAAATTTAAAAGGGTATGGCCTGACGTTTACCATTGGTCGCGGCAACGATTTATGCGTTAGCGCAGTAAAATCTTTAGCTGAATTATTTGTTGTTGGCCGCACGCTGGAAGATATTACGGCTAACTTTGGTCAATTCTGGCATGAACTTGTTTCAGGAGATTGTCAATTACGCTGGGTCGGCCCGGAAAAAGGCGTTATCCATCTGGCAACTGCGGCAATTATTAACGCACTATGGGATCTCTGGGCGCGCTCACAGAATAAAACTGTATGGAAAATGCTGGTAGATATGTCGCCAGAAGAGCTTGTTCGCTGTATCGATTTCACATACATCGAGGATGTTCTGACCCCCGAAGAAGCAATCACATTGCTGCGTAGAGTCGAATCCGGTAAAGCACAACGTGAAAAAGAAATGCTGGAAACGGGCTTCCCTGGCTACACAACGGCAGCAGGCTGGCTTGGCTATTCGGAAGAAAAAATGCGCCAGCTTGCGCGCCAGGCCGTTGCCGATGGCTGGACACATCTGAAGCAAAAAGTCGGTGCCGATCTTGAGCAGGACATTCGCCGCGCCACCATCCTTCGCGAAGAGCTCGGCTGGGAGCGCAAGCTTATGATGGACGCCAACCAAATATGGGGGGTTGATGAAGCCGTTACTGCTATGCGAAAACTCGCCAAATTTGATCCGCTGTGGATCGAAGAACCCACCAGCCCTGACGATATTCTCGGTCACGCGGCGATAAAAGCGCGAATTGGCGATATTGGTATTGCCACCGGTGAACATGCCCATAACCGGGTTATGTTTAAACAATTCTTCCAGTCAGGCGCGATGGACTTTTGCCAACTGGACCCTGCCCGTCTGGGAGGATTGAATGAGGTACTCGCCGTCGTATTAATGGCGGCTAAATTCGGTGTCCCGGTATGCCCGCATGGTGGAGGCGTCGGTCTTTGTCAGTATTCGTTAAATATCGTTTTATTTGACTATATCGCCGTATCTGCATCACTGGAAAATCGAGTCTTAGAATATGTTGATCACTTACATGAAAACTTCGAAGAGCCGCTAGTTATAAAACGCGGAAGATATTATCCGCTGATGCAACCGGGCTATGGTGTAAAAATGAAACCCGATACATTAACGAATTATTCATGGCCAGATGGCCAGGAATGGTTAAGTTAGTCTATAAAGTTAAACGGGCGTTTCATTAAACGTCTGTTTAAAACCCCTGCCATAATACTGGCTACCCGCTTTCTAACTACTATTATGAATAGATGGCAGTAGCTTTCCACCATTTTGATTGGAAGCTTGTTTATGAGTCAAAGTGATAATGAAAAGATTGTCAATTCTGCGGTAAAAAAATCAATTATTCGTCTTTTACCGTTTTTGGCACTCATGTATGTCATGGCTTATCTGGATCGCGCCAACATTGGCTTTGCTAAAGACGCATTCCAGGTCGATACGGGACTAAGCAATGCAGCATATGCTTTTGGTGCCGGAGTATTTTTTATAGGTTATGCGCTATTTGAAGTTCCCAGTAATATCTTATTATACAAAGTAGGAGCCCGTTTATGGCTTTCACGTATTATGGTTACATGGGGGCTTATTTCTGCTGCAATGATGTTTGCTCATGACGAGAAAACATTCATTATATTACGTTTTCTCCTCGGTGCATCCGAGGCAGGATTTATGCCCGGCGTGATGTTATATCTGACATTCTGGTTCCCGCTTGATATTAGGGCGAAAGTTGCTGGCTACTTTTGGTTTGGGCCGCCGATTGCCTTTATTCTCGGCGGACCGGTATCAGGCGGGTTATTAACTATCCATGATTTATGGGGATTGCATAACTGGCAATTAATGTTTCTGATTGAAGGACTATTAGCCGCTCTCGTTGGGGTCGTCGCATTTTTCTATCTGGATGATAAGCCGTCAGATAAACGCTGTACCTTTCTCACGGCAGAAGAAAAACGGGCGCTAAGCGCCATTATGGACAAAGAAGAGCAGACTAAGACAAGCCATGGGCCCCAGGGAATACTGAAAGCGCTGTGCGATCCCAGGGTGCTGTATCTCTGTTTAATCTGCTTTACCATTCAGGTAGGTTCTTACGGTATTGCTTTCTTCCTGCCTTCTCAGGTAGCGGCATTATCAGGACAAGGCGTGGGTTTCATCGTGGGCGTTTTATCTGGTATTCCATGGCTATGCGCACTTTTTGCCGCCTGGTATATCCCGCATCTGTCGACAAAACTGAAAGAACGCCGCTGGATAAGTACGATTACGCTGCTCTTTGGTGGCCTTGGCGTCGCGCTATCCGGGATGCTCGCAGGTACGCCCGTCTGGGCTTTTATCTCGCTTTGTATAGGTTGCGCTGGCCTTCTGGCTGTCCAGCCCATTTACTGGACTTTCCCAACCAGCTATCTCGGTGGGGCAGCGGCAGCGTCAGGGATTGCGCTGATTAACTCGCTAGGCAATCTCGGTGGGTTCGTTGCGCCAAACATTCGTGTATGGGCTGAAAATACCTTTGATTCGAATATCGCAGGGCTTTGCCTGCTGGGTGGGATAGCGATTATCGGCGCTATTATGCTTGCCGGTATATTCCGTATTGGCATACGACGTGATTTGGACAGCCCGACGCCCGAGAAAAGTCACAGCAAAGAAACCTCAGGAGCCGCGACGAGGGCTACTTCCGGTACAGTCGATTAATGGCCGGGTGAACGCATTGTTTTTCATCTAAAGTAAAGCGCCTTCAATTGAGGGCGCTTGAGATATTAGATAACGGAGCCTCTATCAGCCCTTCACCTTTAACATCGGGGTGGCTGGTACTCACATTCCCCATAAAAGTCGACACCTTCTCCATCTACCGGACTCATTTCCCCCGTCCATCCGTTTTATTTCGCCGACGCTATCATTATACAACGGCGTCTAATGGTCGGCCTCCAGCAGCGGCGCTAAAAATTGCGCCGCTTTTCTGGCGCCATTCGCGGTAATGGTATGACCGACGCCGGGTTCGAAATAAGTATCAACATCGACACCGATAGCGGCGAGTTTTTGTGCGGCGGTTTCGCTTTCGCGGATAGCGATCGTCGGATCGTTGGCGCCATGGACCAGCAAAGTCGGCGTCCCGTTATTGGCTTGCCACGGCGCCGGCGAGGCCAGACGACCGGAAAACGAGATCGCAGCGGTGAGCGGAAACGCTCCGCTCACCAGCGCATCGAGGGTCATAATGGCCCCCTGAGAGAAGCCGGCAAGCACCAGCCGATCTTCGCCGGGCGAGAGCTGATGTTGGCTGATAATCGCCTCAATGCTGGCATAAAAGGCGCGGCGCGCGCCGGCAATCCGCTCCGGCCGCGTGGCGTCGCTGATGCCGTTGAGGCTGAACCACTGGTAGCCCGGCCCCATATCAAAGCTGGCCGTGCCGTTAGGGGTCGCGATCGTCACGCCGGGAAGCTGCTGACGCCAGAAGTGGCCGAGGCCCTCTAAATCGTCGCCGCTGCTGCCGACGCCGTGTAGCAAAATAATCAGTTTTTTCATCTCTGGCTCGCTTAAAGTCCGTAACCGCTCAGATCCGGCCCTGCAGGAACAATCCCATTGGGGTTCAGCGTCTTGATGGAGTAGTAGCCCTGCTTAATATGGTCGATATTCACCGTTTCGCGAATGCCCGGGATGGCCAGCAGAGCGCCAAGATAACGATCGAGGTTGCGGTATTCCGCCAGCCGGCGGAGATTACATTTGAACAGGCCGTGGTACGCCGCATCGAAACGAATCAGGGTGACGAAAAGACGAATATCGGCCTCGGTCAGCGTCTCGCCGCTCAAAAAATCGCGCGTCGAGAGGTGCTGTTCGAGCCAGTCCAGCATTGAGAAAACATCCTTGACCGCTTCCTGATAGCTCTCCTGGGTGGTGGCGAATCCGGCGCGATACACGCCGTTATTGAGCTTCGGATAAATATCGCTATTGAGCCGGTCGATCTCTTCGCGCAGCGCCTGCGGATACAGGTCGATACGGCTGTCCGCCAGCTCGCCGAAGCCGTTATTAAACATCCGTACGATATCGGCAGACTCGTTGTTGACGATGGTGGCGGTCTTTTTATCCCACAGCACCGGGACCGTGGCGCGCCCGGTAAAGGTCGGGTCCGCCCGGGTATAGAGCTGATGCAGCCACTCGACGTTATTCAGCGTATCGCGGTTAGCGCCGGGATAGTCGCCAAAATGCCAGCCTTCGTTGAGCAGCCAGGGCTCAACCACCGATACGCTGACCACCGCCTCCAGCCCTTTCAACCTGCGGGCAATTAGCGTACGGGATGCCCACGGGCAGATCAGCGCAACGTACAGATGGTAGCGATCCGGCTCGGCCTGAAACCCGCCGCTGCCGGAGATCCCAGGCTCGCCGTTCGGCGTGACCCAGTGGCGAAAGCTCGAGGTCTGGCGCAGAAAACCGCCTTTTTTATCGGTCGCCTGCACCGGGTGCCAGTCGGCGGTCCATTTCCCATCAATCAGCATAAAACCCCCGTTACGATTTCAGCGACGTCGGTTTTAACGCGTATTTACCGTCTCCGGTGAGCGCCAGCACGATCAGGCCAACGATCCAGAAAGCGGGGAATTCCCAGCCGCCGTTCGGGTTGGTAAAGAAGAACCCGGCCGAACCGTGTACCGTGAAGATCGCGCCGAGTAGAATGGGAATCAGCACCACGGCCACGATACGCGTATAGATACCGAGGATCAGAGCGATGGCGCCAAAAAATTCAACCGCCATCGTGATATAGGCCAGCCAGCCCGGAAGGCCAAGCGAGGCGAAGAATTTTGCGGTGCCCGCGGGGGTGAAGGCGAAGAATTTCAGGCCGAAGTGCGCCAGAAACAGGATGCCGAGCGCCAGGCGCATGACCAAAGCGGCATAGGGAGTAGTACGTTGATCAATCATGGTGAAATCCTCTTGGGTGATTAGCATCTCTTCCTGCGCAACGATGGCGGCGGGGAAACGACCTTAAGTAAGAGGACTGTACAATATTTTGTGGGCCTGATTATCCCGTCAAAATGGGCATATTTATTTCCATAATGGAAATAATCATCAGCACCGCGCCCGCTCCCCATCGGCAGAAAAGGCCTCGACGAGGAAATCGATCATCACCCGCGATTTGTGCGCCAGATAGCGGGCGGGCGGAAATACCGCAAACAGCGCCAGCGGCGGGGCTTCATATGGCGCCAGCAGCGAAACGACCCGCCGCTCGTCCAGCGCTTTTCGGGCAATAAAGAACGGTAAACGAGCAATCCCCAATCCGGCGCAGGCGGCGGCAAGACAAACCTCGGCATTGGAGAATTTCAGCTTGCCGTATACCGGCTGCGTGTGGAGCTGCTGCTGTTCATCGAGGAAGGGCCAGTTCCAGGGATCGCGAAAGTTGGTATCGACAATCAGCGCATGCTGGCTCAGGGCTTCCCAACGTTGGGGCTCGCCGTTAGCGGCCAGGTAATCCGGCGACGCCACTACCACGCTACGTATTGGGCACAGGCGACGGGCGAGCAGCGTGCTATCGGTCAAATTGCCGATACGCAAGGCGAGGTCGAAACCTTCATCTACCACGTTCACCAGGCGGTCGGAAAAACTGACATCCAGCTCGATATCCGGATAGCGACGGGCGAAGGTGACCAGGTGGGGAGCCAGCTGCGTGGAGCCAAAGCTCACCGGCGCGGAGATGCGCAGCTGTCCGGATGGAGCGTTGGAGAGCGTGCGCACCGAGTCGTTGAGCTCATCGTAATCAATTAACAGCTGGCGGATACGCTGATAGTAGGCCAGCCCGACGTCGGTGGGGGTGAGCGAACGGGTGCTGCGCCTTAACAGCTGTACGCCAAGGTCGCTTTCAAGGCGGGAAATAAGCTTGGAGGCCTGGCCGTGGCTGGTTCCGCAGCGCTGGGCGGCATTGGTAAAACTGCTGGTTTCCATTACCGCAACGAACATTCGATCGCAATCCAGCCGTTCCATAAAGCGTTTCCCACTCTTTTTTGAAAACGCCACCATAGCAAAATGCCCCGGATGAGCCTAGCTGTGCTCGCGGTCACAGCATTAATACGCCGGTTTTCTGGCGCAGCCCCGCAAAATAACCTTATAATTGCTGCACCTTTTCCTGTCTTAAGTTTAAGCTGGAGATACAATGGAGCTCAGTCGCAGGCAGTTCTTTCGCATCTGCGTGGGTGGGATGGCAGGGACAACCGTAGCATCGCTTGGTTTTCTCCCTGCGTTTTCCGCTAACGCCGAGACGCGTCAATATAAACTATTAAAATCCAAAGAAACCCGTAATAACTGCACCTACTGCTCGGTGGGTTGCGGCATCATCATGTATAGCCTTGGGGATAACGCGAAGAACGTGCGTGAAAGTATTTACCACGTTGAAGGCGATCCCGATCATCCTGTGAGCCGCGGTTCTTTGTGCCCGAAAGGCGCCGGGGTGCTGGACTATATCCATAGCGAAAACCGTCTGCGCTATCCGGAATATCGGGCGCCGGGGGCGGATAAATGGACGCGCATCAGCTGGGACGAGGCGATTAATCGTATCGCGAGGTTAATGAAAGACGACCGCGACGCCCACTTTATCGAAAAAAATGCCCAGGGCGTCACCGTTAACCGCTGGACCTCAACCAGCATGCTGTGCTCTTCGGCGGCGAGTAATGAGACCGGGATCCTTGACGGCAAATTTACCCGCGCGCTGGGGATGGTGTCGATTGACTGCCAGGCGCGCCTTTGCCATGGCCCGACGGTTTCGGCGCTGGCGCCGACCTTTGGTCGCGGGGCGATGACCAACAACTGGGTGGATATCAAAAACGCCAACGTTGTGCTGATTATGGGCGGCAACGCGGCGGAAGCGCATCCGGTTGGCTTTAAATGGGTTATCGAAGCCAAAATTAAAAATAATGCGACGGTGATCGTCGTTGATCCGCGTTTTAACCGCAGCGCAGCGGTAGCCGACCTGTACGCGCCGATCCGCGCCGGTTCCGACAGCGCCTTCCTGCTTGGCGTGATTCGCTATCTGATCGTGCACGATCGGGTGCAGCACGAGTACGTGCGCCACTACACCAATGCCAGCATGATCGTGCGTGAAGACTATGCTTTCGATGCCGGGCTGTTCAGCGGTTTTGATCCTGACCAACGGCAGTATGATAAAACCAGCTGGAACTACGAGCTGGATGAGAACGGTTTCGCCCGGCGGGATGAAACCTATCGCCACCCGCGATGCGTCTGGAACCTGATGCGGCAGCATGTCGACCGCTACACTCCGGAAATGGTCAACCGCCTGTGCGGAACCTCGATCGACGATTTCCTGCGCATTTGCCAGCTTTTGGCCAGCACCAGCGCGGCTAATCGCACCGCCACGATATTATACGCCCTCGGCTGGACCCACCATACTGCGGGCGCGCAAACCATCCGCGCCGCGGCGATGCTGCAGCTGCTGCTGGGCAATATCGGCATGGCCGGCGGCGGGATTAACGCGCTGCGCGGGCACTCCAATATTCAGGGCTATACCGACCTGGGGCTACTCTCCACCAACCTGCCAGGATATATGCCGCTACCATCGGAAAAACAGCCCGATTATCAAACCTATATTGCGCAAATCACTCCAGCGGCCTTGGGGGCGGGTGAAGTTAACTACTGGCAAAATACGCCGAAATTTTTCGTCAGCATGATGAAAAGCTTCTGGGGCGATGCTGCAACGGCGGAAAACAATTGGGGCTATGACTGGCTGCCGAAATGGGACCGGCTATACGATGTGATGACCCAGGCCGAGCTGATGACCCAGGGAAAAATCAATGGCTATATTGTCCAGGGTTTCAACCCGCTGGCGGCGTTTCCCGACAAGAACAAGTCGTCCAGAGCGCTGGCGAAACTGAAATATATGGTGGTCATCGACCCGCTGGTGACGGAGTCAGCCAACTTCTGGCAAAACCACGGGGAAATGAACGATGTTCGCCCCGCCGATATCCAGACCGAAGTCTTCCGCCTGCCGTCCTCCTGCTTTGCAGAAGAGGATGGTTCAATTGCTAACTCTGGCCGCTGGCTGCAGTGGCACTGGGCGGCAGCGGAGCCGCCGGGAGAAGCGCTGCATGACGGCAAAATTTTGGGGCGGCTGTTTACCCGTCTGCGCGAACTGTACCAGCAGGAAGGCGGCGCCAACCCGGCACCCATCCTCAATATGTCGTGGAATTACCACGATCCCCGCGATCCGCTGCCGGAAGAGGTGGCCCGTGAGGCCAATGGTAAAGCACTGCGCGATATTGTTGATGACCAGGGCAAGGTGATCGTCAAAAAAGGCCAGCAGCTCAGCAGTTTTGCGCAATTGAAGGACGATGGTTCCACCAGCAGCTACTGTTGGGTCTATTGCGGCTGCTGGACCGAACAGGGCAACCAGATGGCGAATCGTGATAATAGCGATCCTTACGGGCTGGGCTGTACGCCCGGCTGGGCCTGGTCATGGCCGGCTAACCGCCGCATTCTCTATAACCGTGCGTCGGCCGACCCGGCGGGCAAGCCGTGGGATCCGCAGCGCGCGTTGCTGCACTGGGACGGCAAACGCTGGGCGGGAATAGATGTTGCCGACTATAACCAGGCGGCACCGGACAGCAACGTCGGGCCGTTTATCATGAACCCGGAAGGAGTGGGCCGTTTGTTCGCCTTGAACAAAATGAACGATGGCCCCTTCCCTGAACACTATGAGCCGATAGAGTCCCCGATTGGCACTAACCCTCTCCACCCGGAGGTGGTCTCCAGCCCGGTGGCACGGATCTTTAATGATGATCTGACGAATATGGGCCATGCGGATGAGTTCCCGTACGTGGCGACCACCTATTCGATCACCGAACTGTTCCGCCACTGGACCAAACATGCACGTCTGAACGCCATCGTGCAGCCGGAGCAGTTTATTGAAATCGGCGAGAAGCTGGCTAAAGAGAAAGGCATTTTGAGCGGTGACATAGTCAAAATCGTCTCGAAACGCGGTTTTATCAAAGCCAAAGCGGTGGTGACGAAACGTCTACAACCGCTGATCATCGATGGACGTACGGTCAATACGATCGGCATTCCCTGCCACTGGGGTTTTGAGGGGGCAACCCGGAAGGGGTTCCTGGCGAACACGCTGACGCCTTCGGTGGGCGATGCGAATTCGCAAACGCCGGAATACAAAGCCTTCCTCGTGAACGTGGAAAAGGTGTAAGGGAGACGACTTATGGCTTATCAATCTCAAGACATTATTCGTCGTTCCGCGACTAACGGTTTCACCCCCGCGCCTCAGGCGCGGGACCACCAGCAGGAGGTGGCGAAGCTTATCGACGTCACCACCTGCATCGGCTGTAAAGCCTGTCAGGTGG
>NZ_JAQGFU010000083.1:0-20627 GCF_030078455.1 Klebsiella sp. Ech2A
CGAATAGTCTGCGCCAGGCGAGACGGCTTCTCTTCGCTGGCTTTCTGCGGCTCGGTAACGCAGCAGGTTTCGACGCAAACGAAGGTTTTGTAGCCGTCGTCCGGCATATCGCCCATGCTCACGGAAAGCGCCGGGCCCGGGTTCCAGCCCACCACGTTGCTGTTATGGTGATGAATAACGTCAACGCCGCGGTTCAGCGCGCCGTCGTGAATAACGCTGCAGGCATCCGCGTTGAGATAGACGCGGTCGGTGCGGTCCGGGAAGGTCTCTTCGCCGTTGCTCAGCACGCCTTCCTGGGCGTTGTTCACCTTATCGATATAGCGATCGCCGAGGCCGCTGACCTTAACCGCCGCGATATCTCCAACGTTGAAGTAGCTGTGCAGGGCGGAGGTGGTTTCAAATTCACCGTGCGCTTCCAGTTCGATTTCGCAGGTTTTACCCAGCTTGAAGCGCGCGTAGAGCGTAAATTCGTGCGGCCAGTACTGACGGGTCTTATCGCTGCTTTTCAGTTCGAAGGTCAGCAGTACGCCGCCTTCATCTTCATCATGGCCCTTCAGGGTCCACGGCAGATTGCGGGCGAAACCGTGGGAGGGAAGGCCCTGCTGTGCCGACGGGCCAAACCACGGCCAGCAGATCGGCACGCCGCCGCGCAGCGCGACGCCGGTTTTAAACGGCGTGTTGCCGCTCAGCCACAGCACCTCTTCCTCTCCGGCGGGTTTCCAGGAGAGCAGGTGCGCGCCCTGGTAGGCGACGGAGGCTTTAACCTGCGGATGGTCAACGACAATCAGCTCGAGGTCGTCAAGCTGGCGGCGGGAAAGGACAGGGGTAACTTGTTCAATAACCGGGAGAGCAAAAATTTTGTTAATCATGGTGCAATCCTTGGTGTGCAGGTACCGAGTTAAGCCATAAAAAAAGGCGACCGAAGTCGCCTTTTTGGATCAGGTTCTCATCTCAACTTATTTGGAGATGTGAGCGATCAGGTCCAGAACTTTGTTGGAGTAACCAGTTTCGTTGTCGTACCAGGAAACCAGTTTCACGAAGTTGTCGTTCAGAGCGATACCTGCTTTAGCATCGAACACGGAAGTGCAAACTTCGCCGTTGAAATCGGTAGATACAACGTCGTCTTCGGTGTAGCCCAGAACGCCTTTCATTGCGCCTTCGGAAGCAGCTTTGATTGCTTTCTTAATTTCTTCATAAGAAGCAGCTTTTTCCAGACGAACGGTCAGGTCCACAACGGATACGTTCGGAGTAGGAACGCGGAACGCCATACCGGTCAGTTTGCCATTCAGTTCTGGCAGTACTTTACCTACTGCTTTAGCAGCACCGGTAGAGGACGGGATGATGTTCTGGGATGCGCCGCGGCCGCCGCGCCAGTCTTTGTGAGACGGGCCATCAACGGTTTTCTGAGTTGCGGTGGTCGCGTGAACGGTGGTCATCAGCGCTTCGACGATGCCGAAGTTGTCGTTGATAACTTTAGCCAGCGGTGCCAGGCAGTTAGTGGTGCAGGATGCGTTAGAAACGATGTCCTGGCCTTCGTATTTGTCAAAGTTAGCGCCTTTAACAAACATCGGAGTGTTGTCTTTGGACGGGCCAGTCAGAACGACTTTTTTCGCGCCAGCAGTGATGTGTTTACGAGCGGTTTCGTCAGTCAGGAACAGACCAGTTGCTTCAGCAACGATGTCAACGCCTACTTCGTCCCACTTCAGGTTAGCCGGATCGCGTTCAGCGGTAACACGGATTTTTTTACCGTTAACGACCAGATGACCGTCTTTCACTTCAACGGTACCGTTGAAACGGCCGTGAGTGGAGTCATACTTCAGCATGTAAGCCATGTAGTCAGCGTCTAACAGGTCGTTGATTGCAACGATCTCGATGTCAGAACGTTCTTGAGCAGCACGGAAAACAATGCGACCGATACGGCCAAAACCGTTGATACCTACTTTGATAGTCATATATTCCACCAGCTATTTGTTAGTGAATAAAAGGTTGCCTGTAAAATTACAAAAACCTTACGCAGCGTCAAGCGGAATCGTGTCAATCATTGCGACAAATCAATCCTGAGCACACCTTTGCGCGATTGATTTGCCTCACTCTCCCTTTGAGCCCAATTCCATATGGGGACTGCGCGCGGAATTTTAAAGGTCATTAAAGATAAAAATGTGATTTACATCACAATTATCTAGCTGCCCATCGGCATCGAATAAGTTTAGAACAAAAGTCCACGCTTCATTGTTAATGTTTTGTTAGAATCGAGCGGTTAAAGTTGTCCTTTCACAGCGAGAAGCATGCACATGTCGAATAAACCCTCCTCGGACGAGCTCAAAAAAGAGTTGAGCGAGATGCAGTTTTACGTGACGCAGAATCACGGCACCGAGCCGCCGTTCACCGGCCGACTGCTCCACAACAAGCGAGACGGCGTCTACCACTGCCTGGTGTGCGACGCGGCGCTGTTTCACTCGCAAACCAAGTACGATTCAGGCTGCGGCTGGCCGAGCTTTTTTGAGCCGGTGAGCGACGAGGCCATTCGCTACCTGAATGATTACTCCCACGGTATGCAGCGCACGGAAATTCGCTGCGGCAAATGCGATGCTCACCTTGGGCACGTCTTCCCGGATGGTCCGCAGCCGACCGGCGAGCGTTTTTGCGTAAATTCGGCGTCGTTAAGCTTCAACGACGAGGATAACGGCGAGCAGATCAAGGGTTAGAGAAACGATTCAGCAAATTATTCCAATGCGGAGTTGAGCGGACGATGGATATCGAGCAAATTATCGACAGTATGACCCCGGAAGTTTATCAGCGTCTGGCCACGGCGGTGGAGCTGGGAAAATGGCCGGATGGGGTGGCGCTAACCCCGGAGCAGAAAGGGAATAGCCTGCAGCTGGTGATGCTGTGGCAGGCGCGACACAACGTCCAGGCCCAGCACATGACGATTGATACCAGCGGGCAGATGGTGATGAAGAGCAAGCAGCAGCTGAAGGTGGAGTTCGGCATTACGCCAGAACCTATTGTGACGTTTAAATCCTGAGCGGCTCGCGCGGGGGTTGCTTACGCAGGCCCGGCGGGTTTCGCCGCCGGGCGCTGAAGCTTTACGAACCGGTTACTTCTTGTTCATCATCGCTTTAAGATCGGCAAACGGGTTATATTTCGCCTCACCGACGCTCTTTTGCGCGTCTTCGCCCGCCACTACCGTTGAGCCATACTGATCGGCTTCCGTGTACTTGGAGTGCTCGTGGTCGTGGCAGTACAGGCACAGCATCTCCCAGTTGCTGCCATCTTCCGGGTTATTGCTGTGATCGTGATCGATATGGTGCACCGTCAGCTCGCGCAGGTTCGAATAGACAAATTCACGGGAACAGCGTCCGCAGACCCACGGGAAGAGCTTTAGCGCCTTTTCGCGATAGCCGACTTCCAGACGGGCGTAGTTTTTGGGGATAAAAGCCATAAAGCCCCATGCCTCCTGTAGCAAATGAAAAGCTGCGCCAAAGCCTGGCGCAGCCGATTGCGACAATCATAACCTATCCCCGGACGGGACACACCTCATCTCCTCCTGGGCGCTGCGGGACCGTAACGGCCGGCAGGCTAGTGTTTAATCCCTAACGACTCTGCCAGCTGCTTAGCCAGCTGATTTTGCTCATCGGCGCCGTACTCCCAGAACATCGCCCCTGCCAGCCCCTTACTCTTGATATAGTCGGCCTTGAGGGCCACGGAGCGCGGGTTTTCGTAGGAGAGCGCAAACAGCGCCTTGCCGTCCGCCGACTGCACCGACAGCCACGGCACCTTCGCCTGGTCATCCCAGTGCTCGCTAAAGCGCTTTTGCGGATCGTTAAGCAGCTTCGCGACGATATCGTTGTACTTCACGTAGGTATCTTTGCTCAGATCGAAGCCCAGGGATTTGAACAGCGCGATCTGCTCGGGGCCGAAGTACGGCTGAGTGACGGGATTTTTCTGCGCATCGGGTTTGCTCCAGTCGATACCCGGCTCAACCGCCCGTTTTGGCACCCGGCCATAGAAACCAATGCCGAGGTTCATCTGGCTCGGCTTTAAACCGGCGGCAAGATAGTTATTCACCACGAAATCGGCGCTGTACTTATCCGCTGCCGCCACCGTCGGCCAGCGCGTTGAATCGTACAGATTCGAGTTGAAGTACTGGGTGCCGTAGGCCATGTCGTAGGTCATCAGGTTGATGTAATCCAGCAGCGGGGCGATAGCTTTGACGTCAACCCAGCTTTTTGGGCTTTCGGCGTTGGCGCCCACGGCGATGGTCACCAGCTTTTTATGACCAAATGCGCCACGCAGCTCCTTCAGCAGGGCGGTGAAGTTGTCGCGATCGGCAGGCTGGCTGGCGACCAGTCCCCACGCGCCGTTGACCGGATACTCCCAGTCGAGGTCGATACCGTCGAGGCCATACTGCGCGACGATCTCCTGCGCCGAGCGGATAAACGTCGCGCGGCTCTCTTCGCTGGCTGCCGCGCCGGGAAAGCCACGCGCTCCCCAGCCGCCAACGGAGAGCAGAACCTTCAGCTCCGGGTTCTGCTGGCGCAGTGCGGGGATTTTGCGTAAATCAGCCTGCACTTTTGGCGACAGCCAAATCTGATGCAGGCGGGCAGGGTCTTTTAACGCCGCGTTGGTTTCATCCTTTTCGTCGTTGTAGACCAGGCCAAAGGAGTAGTTGAGGTGGGTAATCTGGCGCACGTCCAGCTTATCGATGTCGCCGCCCGGCCCGGCGGTCACGTCGCCGCCGCCGTTAAAGTAGCCGACGGACATCAGGGCTTGAGCTGAGACCGCAGAAGCGCAAAGCAGGGGTAATGCTGCCAGCAAAGGCAAAAGTTTCATGGACGATCCTCTTTGACATTAAAAAAGCAAACACGCCACGGAATGGCGTGGCGAAAAAATAGCCCGCCCACACTATCAGCAATAGCCTGTTGAATCTGCGAGTTAGCTCAATGAATCGCGTAGAGGAAGCGCAAGGGAGTGGCCCGAAGCGGCGGCTTCGGGCGAGGGGTCAGGCCTGGGTTTCCAGCCAGTCGCTGAGGGTATAGAGCGTTGCGCCGGCGGCGGCCATGGCCATAAAGGCGTGGGCGCTGTCCTGGGGCTGGATATTGACGCCGCGACAGCCGTCGGTAATCACGTTAACGCGATATCCGAGGTTGAGCGCATCGAGCACCGTAAACTGGACGCAGTAGTCGGTCGCCAGACCCAGTACGATAAGCTCGACGATCCCGCGCGCGCGCAGCCAGTCGTCAAGCTGGGTTTTGTGGCGATGGCCGTTGTCGAAAAAGGCGCTATAGCTATCGATCGCCGGGTTTTCACCCTTGTGGAACACGGCGGCAATATCCTGCTGTTTAAGCAGCGGATGCAGCTCTGCGCCGGCGCTGTGCTGCACGCAGTGATCCGGCCAGAAGGTCTGCGCCAGCCCGTCGAGCTCACCCTGCGAGTAGGGCTCGGCCTGGTGCTGGCTGGCGAAGCTGCCGTGGTTTGCCGGATGCCAGTCCTGGCTGGCGACCACGATTTCGCCGCGCGCCAGGCTCCAGTCGATCAGCCGGTTGGCGACATCAACGGTGCTATCGCCCTGCGGAACGGCGAGCGCGCCGCCCGCGCAAAAATCATTTTGTAAATCAACAAGCAGCAGTGCTCGATTGCTCATCATCAGCTCCTTACTCATCGGGAGTCAGCTCGCCGCGCAGGTTTTCCTGCATCAGGCGGCGAATGGCCTCAACGTCCAGATTCTGGCTCAGCAGGTAGTGCAGCTTGGTCAGCGTCGCCTCGACGGTCATATCGAAACCGCCGATCACGCCCGCCTGGGCGAGGGCGTTGCCGGTGGCATAGCCGCCCATGTTAACTTTGCCGGACATGCACTGCGTCAGGTTAATCACCACAATCCCGCGCTGGCTGGCCTCCGTCAGAACCTGAATAAACTCGCCGTTCTGCGGGGCGTTACCGACGCCGTAAGAGCGCAGGATCAGCGCCTTCACCGGCTGGCGGAGAAAATTGCGCACCACGTCGGCGGAGATACCCGGGTAAATCGTCACCACGCCGATCGGCTGCGGCGTAATCGGGTGCACGATCAGCTCGCCCACGCCGTGCGGTGCCGGCGGCGTCCCGAGGCGGCGGATATGGATCCCGGCCTCCAGCAGCGGCGCCAGATTCGGCGAAGCAAAGGCGTTGAAGCCGTCTGCATGGGCTTTGGTGGTGCGGTTGCCGCGATACAGGCAGTTGTTGAAAAACAGCGCCACTTCGTTAATCGGATAGTTCGCCGCAACGTACAGCGCGTTCAGCAGATTGATCTGCCCGTCGGAGCGCAGCTCGGCCAGCGGTATTTGTGACCCTGTCACAATTACCGGCTTGCCCAGGTTCTCCAGCATGAACGACAGCGCCGAGGCGGTAAACGCCATGGTGTCGGTGCCGTGGAGGATCACGAAGCCATCGTACTCATCATAGCGGGCGCGGATGTCTTCCGCGATATGCTGCCAGTCCTCCGGCGTCATATCGGACGAATCCATCAGCGGGGCATATTCGTGAATGGTAAAGTCCGGCATCTCCGGACGGTGGAACTCAGGCATCAGCGCGAGCTGACGCTGCAGGTGGCCGGAAACGGGGATATAGCCGTGTTCGGAGCGCTGCATACCGATGGTCCCACCGGTGTAGGCAACGTAAATCGATTTCTTTTGCATAACATCGCTTAGGTTGTACGTGGACAGGCGCAGTATAAGGTGGTCGCGAAAAAAATACAGCGTCTATACCCGTCATACTTCGAGCTGCAGATGCGTTAGCTGCGCTTGCTCACCCCGGTCACATAGTGGCCTATGCTCCCGGGGATTCGCTCACTTGCCGCCTTTCTGCAACTCGAATTATTTAGGGTATATCCGTTTTTCGGGTTACAGATGTGCTGGCTGCGTATGCTCGCCCTGGTCACATAGTGACCTGTGCTTCCGGGGATTCGCCCGCTTGCCGTCATCCTGCAGCCGGAATTATTTAGGGTATATCCGTTATGGCATGGTGACAGATGTGTCGGCTGGAGTGGCAAACCCCGGCCCGTGGCCGGGGTTTGCTGTCGAACGGAGAGGGCTAGCGGATATTGGCGCAGGTTAAGCAGAAGGCGTAGCGATTCTGCGGATCGTTAAACGCCGCCAGCTTGTCGCTTTCGGCCTTCACCGCACTGGCCGCCGCCGCGACGGGCGCGGGGAGCAAGGCCTGCAGCGCCGTCGGCAGAGAGGCGCGCACGGAACCGGTCAGGCTATCAACCACCATTGAGAAGAAGGTCGGATCTTCCTGGTAGTAGTCGATGTGCCACTGCTTCAGCTTCGCCAGCTCGGCGGCTTTCGCCACCGCGTCATCGAAGTCGCCGAGGCTATCCACCAGACCGTTGGCTTTGGCATCTTCACCGGTCCAGACGTGGCCCTGGGCAATCTGGTCAACCTTCTCCGGCGTACTCTTACGCGCGTTAGCTACCAGGGTAATAAAGCGCTTATAGCCGTTCTCAATGCTCATCTGCATCATTTGCTGCACTTCTGGCGGCAATGATTTGGTGGTGGAGACGTCCGCCAGCGGCGAGGTTGATACGCCGTCGGTATGCACGCCGATAGAGCCGAGAGTGTTTTCAACGGTGTTGATCACGCCAAAGATGCCGATGGAGCCGGTGAGGGTGCTCGGGTTCGCCACGATGTAATCCGCCGGGGTGGAGATCCAGTAGCCGCCGGAGGCCGCCATCCCGCCCATGGAAACCACCACCGGTTTGCCCGCTGCCTTCGCTGCCGCCAGCTCCTCGCGAATCACTTCCGAAGCGCTGACGCTGCCGCCGGGGCTGTTAACGCGCAGCACGATGGCTTTCACCTTCGGATCGAGGCGCGCATCGCGGATCTGGGCCGCGGTGGTGTCGCCGCCGACGTTGCCCGGGGTTTCTTCACCGTCCATGATCGCGCCGTTCGCGAAGATAACCGCAATCGAGGCGCCCTGGTCGGAAGGCGTCTTCACGCTGTAATCGTAATAGCTGATGGCGCGATAGTTGTTATCCGCCTTGCTCCAGCCAAACTGTTTGGTCAGCGCCTTTTCGATGTCGGTGGAGGTCGCCAGCTCGTCAACCAGCTTGCTGTCCAGGGCGTATTTCGCCGTATCGCCATCGACCTTACGCAGTCCGTCGAGCACGCCCTGAGCGCCGGGGAAGAGCTGCTGGGCGGTGATCTGCCGGTTGGCAGCGATGGTATTGAGATAGTTCTGCCACAGTTCGCCTATCCAGCGGCCGTCGGCTTCACGGGCGGCCGGGGACATATCGTCGCGGATAAACGGCTCTACCGCTGACTTATAGGTGCCGACGCGGAAAACGTGGGTTGAGACCTTCAGCTTATCGAGCAGCGACTTGTAGTACAGGCCGTTAGTGGCAAAACCGTGCAGATCAACTTCGCCCTGCGGCGAGAGCCAAATTTTATTGGCGAAGCTTGCCAGATAGTACTGCCCCTGGCTGTAGCTGCTGCCGACGGCGTAGACAGGCTTGCCGCTATCGCGGAATTCGCGCAGCGCTTTACCGATGTACTGCATCGACGGCTGGTCACCGCCGGCAAAATTTTTCAGATCCAGCACGATACCGGTGATATTACGGTCGTCTTTGGCCTGACGGATGGTTTGTACGATATCAAACAGCGAGTTTTCCTGCAGGCGATCGGAGCTGGCGCCAAACAGCTGGCGGCCAATCACCCCGAGCTTGCTGCTGGCCGAAGGTTTGTCGACCACCACGCCGGTGATATCCATCAGCAGCGCGCCGCGGGCGGCATGCTCCGTAGTGGTGCTGCTGAACTGCGCCCAGATGCCGAAGCAAACCAGCACCAGCAGCAGGAACACCAGGTTCAGCGCGAGCTGACGAATAAAATTAAGTACTCGCCACGTCCATTTAAAAAATCCGGCAATCAGTCGCCAAAGGGTTCGCATGTATTCTCCCTAACATTATCAAAAGTGGGCTAACCGCAGGGGCTGCCGCGTCTGGCTATCCTAAAGAGAGCATCGGCGCTTGTCAGCAGGAATCACCCGTCGTGCTGTAACAAAATTCTTGTGCATGTTAATTTTATGAAAAATAACCTCACAGGAGTCACATAGATGGATGCTCTCGATCTACTGATTAACCGCCGCAGCGCCTCGCGCCTGGCTGAACCGGCCCCGGCCGGCGAACAGCTGGAAAATATCCTCCGCGCCGGCCTGCGCGCCCCGGATCACGGGACCTTACAGCCGTGGCGGTTCTTTATTATTGCCGATGAAGGGCGCGAGCGCTTCAGCCAGCTGTTGGAAAAAGGCGCCGTTGCGGCCGGACAGGATGAAAAGGGCGTCGAGAAAGCGCGCAGCGCGCCGTTCCGGGCGCCGCTGATTATTACCGTGGTTGCCCGCTGCGAGGATCACCCCAAGGTGCCTAAGTGGGAGCAGGAGATGTCGGCGGGCTGCGCGGTCATGGCGATGCAGATGGCCGCGGTCGCTCAGGGATTCAACGGTATCTGGCGCAGCGGAGCGTTAACCGACAGCGCCATCGTGCGAGAAGGGTTTGCCTGCCGCGAGCAGGACAAGATTGTCGGCTTCCTCTATCTGGGGACGCCGCAGCTGAAGGCATCAACCAGCATCGCTCTGGCCGACACCGCGCCGTTCGTCGTGCGTTTCTGAGGATGAATTGCCCGGCAGGCGCCTGCCGCCGGGCTGCTTCAGGCGCTACTTCTGCTGTTTAGCAAACTCATCTTTCGCTTTCTGCAGCTGCTGCTGGAAAGCCGGGTTGGTATGCAGCGTTGCGACGACCGCCGAGCCGACAATCCGCGCCGCGTCGACGTCGCTTTGCCAGTGATAGCCGCAGATCACCCGGCTCTCGCCGAGCTCGTAGCCGCGCTTGAGGATCTCATTCTGCCGCTGCGGGTTAACTTCGGCCAGCACCAGCGCCGTGGCCCAGCCGATAGAGGTATGACCGGAAGGATAGGAGCCGTTCTTCGACAGCTTATCCTGCTCGGTGGTGTTGCAGGTGGCGACGCCGTAAAACGCGAACGGACGAATGCGCATGTACTTCTCTTTCGCCCCGCGGGTCGCCAGGTCGCCGGCATCTTCAATCATATTGGTCAGCAGCTTGTGCAGCGCCGGCGCGTCCTTTTCGGTGATCGGCGAGCCGAATGCGCCGGAGAAGGCGTTCGCCACGCCGCCTGCGCTGAGGTTTG
This sequence comes from Klebsiella sp. Ech2A, assembly GCF_030078455.1. NCBI lineage: Bacteria > Pseudomonadati > Pseudomonadota > Gammaproteobacteria > Enterobacterales > Enterobacteriaceae > Klebsiella > Klebsiella sp. Ech2A. Next base: position 10,173 of record NZ_JAQGFU010000083.1, read on the forward strand.
CGTCCTCCGCCGCCAGCTTACCGCGCTCGGTGGCCCGCAGCAGACGTCCTTTCTCATACATCGCCTGATCGTTTAAAAAGGCGATGCTGCCCACTTCCGGCGGCGGCGGCAGGAGCGCCAGGCTATCGATGGCCTGAGCATTTTTCAGGTAGTAGAGGTCAGGTTTAGTCGTGGCATCGTTACCCGTTGCCGTCAGGGCAAAAGCGTTAACGGAGAAGAGGCCTGCCAGGCAAAGGGCGAGAAGGCGCTTTTTCATCAAAATTTCCTTTCGTTGTTATCTGTCCAGAGAGAGCAGAACGTTTGGTTGTCACATTTCTGTCATCTTTTAGTTAAAGTTAAAATGACGCTGAAAAAATGGTTCTCTATCGCAAAATCGCATATTTGTCTGCTTAATGAGCAACTATTCGCGATTTCAGACTGTCGTACTTACCACCTTGACGTTTGGGCGCTACCATAGCGGGATTGCAATGACAGGAGATGTCCATGAGCGAGCAAGCTATTCGTTTAACGCAATACAGCCACGGAGCCGGTTGCGGGTGTAAAATTTCCCCTAAGGTGCTGGAAACTATCCTTAAAAGTGACCAGGCAAAGTTTATTGACCCCCATCTGCTGGTAGGCAACGAAACCAGCGACGATGCGGCGGTCTACGACCTGGGCAACGGCACGTCCATCATCAGCACCACCGACTTCTTTATGCCGATTGTCGACAGCCCGTTCGACTTTGGCCGCATTGCCGCGACTAACGCCATCAGCGATATTTTCGCCATGGGCGGCAGGCCGATTATGGCGATAGCGATCCTCGGCTGGCCGATTAACACCCTGGCGCCGGAAATCGCCCGTGAAGTGGTTGATGGCGGCCGATTTGCCTGCCAGCAGGCGGGGATCGCGCTGGCCGGCGGCCACTCCATTGACGCGCCGGAGCCGATTTTTGGCCTCGCGGTGACCGGCGTAGTGCCCACCGAGCGCATCAAGAAAAACAGCACCGCCGAGGCGGGATGCCGGCTGTTCCTCACCAAACCGCTGGGGATCGGCGTGCTGACCACCGCCGAGAAAAAATCGCTGCTCAAGCCTGAGCATCAGGGGCTGGCGACCGAAACCATGTGTCAGATGAACCTCGCTGGCGCCGCGTTTGCCAATATCGACGGCGTGAAGGCGATGACCGACGTCACCGGCTTTGGCCTGCTTGGCCACCTGAGCGAAGTGTGCCGCGGGGCGGGCGTACAGGCGCAGCTGAACTATGCCGACATCCCGAAACTGCCGGGCGTGGAGGAGTATATTCTCGCCGGCGCGGTTCCCGGCGGCACCGGACGCAATTTCGCCAGCTACGGCCATCTGATGGGCGAAATGCCCGCCGAGTGGCGCGATCTGCTGTGCGATCCGCAAACCTCCGGCGGCCTGCTGTGGCAGTCTCGCCGGAAGCTGAAGCCGAGGTCCGCGCGGCGGCAGAGGCGTCCGGCGTGACGCTGGCCGCGATCGGCGAGCTGGTTACCGCCCGCGGTGGACGCCCCATGATCGAGATCCGTTGATTACATGCGGCTGTTTATTGCAGAAAAACCGAGCCTCGGCCGCGCCATCGCCGAGGTGTTACCCAAGCCGCATCGCAAGGGTGACGGCTATATTGAGTGCGGCAACGGGCAGGTGGTCACCTGGTGTATTGGCCATCTGCTGGAGCAGGCGCAGCCGGATGTCTATGACGGGCGCTACGCGCGCTGGAACCTGGTCGATCTGCCCATCGTCCCGGAGAAGTGGCAGCTACAGCCGAAACCCTCGGTCAGCAAACAGCTTAACGTTATCAAGCGGCTGCTGGGCGACGCCGAAGAGGTGATCCACGCCGGTGACCCGGACAGAGAAGGTCAACTGCTGGTGGATGAAGTTCTCGACTATCTGCAGCTGGCGCCGGAAAAGCGTCAGCAGGTGCAGCGCTGCCTGATAAACGATCTTAACCCGCAGGCGGTTGAGCGGGCGATCTCTCGCCTGCGCGCCAACAGCGAGTTTATTCCGCTCTGCGTCTCGGCGCTGGCCCGCGCGCGCGCCGACTGGCTGTACGGGATCAACATGACCCGCGCCTACACGCTGCTCGGGCGTAATGCGGGCTATCAGGGCGTGCTCTCGGTCGGGCGCGTGCAGACGCCGGTGCTCGGGCTGGTGGTGCGTCGCGATGAAGAGATCGAGAACTTTGTGGCGAAGGATTTCTTCGACGTCAAAGCGCATATCGTTACTCCCCAGGACGAGCGCTTTGTCGCCACCTGGCAGCCGAGCGACGCCTGCGAATCCTGGCAGGATGAGGAGGGGCGCCTGCTGCACCGCCCGCTGGCCGAGCACGTCGTCGCGCGGATTACCGGCCAGCCGGCGCTGGTCACCGCCTACAACGATAAGCGGGATTCGGAGCCCGCTCCGCTGCCGTTTTCGCTCTCGGCGCTGCAGATTGAGGCCGCAAAGCGTTTTGGCTTCAGCGCGCAAAACGTGCTGGATATTTGCCAGAAGCTGTACGAGACCCACAAGCTTATCACCTACCCGCGTTCGGACAGCCGCTACCTGCCGGAGGAGCATTTCGCCGGCCGCCATACGGTACTCAACGCCATCGGCGTCCACGCGCCGGATTTACTGCCCCAGCCGGCGGTTGATCCGGAGATCCGCAACCGCTGCTGGGACGATAAAAAGGTTGATGCGCACCATGCCATCATTCCCACCGCGCGCAGCAGCCAGGTGCGGCTGACGGAGAACGAGATCAAGGTCTACGGCCTGATCGCGCGTCAGTACCTGATGCAGTTTTGCCCGGACGCGGTGTTCCGCAAATGCCAGATTGACCTTGAAATCGCCAACGGCAAGTTTGTTGCCAAGGCGCGCTTCCTCGCCGAGGCCGGCTGGCGGGCGCTGCTGGGTAATAAAGAGCGCGACGAAGAGAACGACGGTACGCCGCTGCCGGTGGTGGCGAAAGACGATGAGCTACTGTGTGAGAAGGGCGAAGTGGTGGAGCGACAAACCCAGCCGCCGCGCTATTTTACCGACGCGACGCTGCTCTCTGCGATGACCGGGATTGCCCGCTTCGTGCAGGATAAGGATCTGAAGAAGATCCTGCGCGCCACCGACGGTCTGGGCACCGAGGCGACCCGCGCCGGAATTATTGAGCTGCTGTTTAAGCGCGGCTTTTTAGTCAAGAAAGGGCGCTATATCCACTCGTCGGACGCGGGACGGGCGCTGATCCACTCCCTGCCCGAAATGGCCGCGCGGCCGGATATGACCGCGCACTGGGAATCGGTGCTGACGCAAATCAGCGAAAAGCAGTGCCGCTATCAGGACTTTATGCAGCCGCTGGTGGGAACGCTTTATCAGCTTATCGACCAGGCGCGCAGCACGCCCGCTCGTCAGTTCCGCGGTATCGTTGCGCCGGGAGGCGCTAAGAAAGCGTTCAGCAAAGGCAAGCCGAGGGCGAAGAGCAAGAAGCCAGCGGCGGATGCGCCTGCCGACAATCCATAATCAAAGACCCCGCAGGCCGGGGTCTTTTTCGTTGGGCTCCGTCAGCGGCTCTCCCGGATAAGCGCGATCCGGGAGAGCCCGCGGATTAAATCACACCCTGTGCCAGCATCGCGTCGGCGACCTTAACGAAGCCGGCGATGTTGGCGCCGCGCACGTAGTTAGTCTGCTTCGCTTCGCCGCCGTACTCCACGCAGGCGTGGTGAATATCAAGCATGATATGGTGCAGGCGAGCGTCAACCTTCTCTGCTTTCCAGCTCATTCGCGCGGCGTTCTGCGCCATTTCGAGGCCGGAAGTCGCTACGCCGCCGGCGTTAGCGGCTTTACCCGGCGCGAACAGCACGTCGGCTTCGAGGAACAGGTCGGTTGCCGCGATGGTGGTCGGCATATTGGCGCCTTCGGCCACGGCCTTCACGCCGTTGGCGATCAGCAGGCGGGCGGCGTCAACGTCCAGTTCGTTTTGCGTGGCGCACGGCAGCGCAATATCCACCGGCACGGACCACGGCTGCTGGCCTTCGAGGTACTGCAGGCCAAACTCGCGGGCGTAGTCGGCAACGCGACCGTCGCGGCTGGCTTTAATTTCACACAGGCGCGCCAGCTTCTCTGGGGTAAAGCCCGCTTCGTCGACCACGGTACCGCTGGAGTCAGAGGCGGTAATGACGCGCGCGCCAAGCTCCATGGCCTTTTCGATGGCGTACTGGGCAACGTTGCCGGAGCCGGAAACCGCTACGCGCATTCCTTCGAAGCCCAGGCCGTGGCGTTTAAGCATCGCTTCGGTGAAGTAGACCAGACCATAGCCGGTCGCTTCCGGGCGAATCAGGCTGCCGCCAAAGGAGAGTCCTTTGCCGGTGAACACGCAGGCGCTGTTGTTGGAGAGCTTACGCATCATCCCGGCCATAAAGCCCACTTCGCGACCGCCAACCCCGATATCGCCAGCCGGCACGTCGGTGTCCGGGCCTAAGTGACGATACAGTTCGGTCATCAGCGACTGGCAGAAGCGCATCACTTCGCCGTCGCTCTTCCCTTTCGGATCGAAGTCGCTGCCGCCTTTACCGCCGCCCATAGGCAGGGTGGTCAGGGCGTTTTTGAACGTTTGCTCGAAGCCGAGAAATTTGAGGATCGACAGGTTGACCGACGGGTGGAAGCGCATGCCGCCCTTGTACGGGCCGATAGCGGAGTTGAACTGCACGCGCCAGGCGCGGTTAACCTGCACCTGATTACGGTCATCAACCCATACGACGCGGAACTGGATGGCCCGCTCCGGTTCAACCAAACGTTCCAGCAAATTGAGCTGGCGATAGCGCGGATTTTCCTCAAGGAAAGGCCACAGGGTGGTCATCACCTCGCGGACGGCCTGAGCAAATTCGGTTTGATGAGGATCGCGCTGTTGAACGCGGGCGAGAAAACCTTCCAGAGTGCACGTCTGATCCATAGATATAAGTTCCCCTTATGGTTGTGATTGCGTTTATACATGTCATCCTTCAGGCTGGCGGCGCCCGCTTACCCGGTGCGCCTGCTCGTGTAAGCGGCCGGAGAAAGGCTCCCATGCCGCCGCGCTGCAACCTGAATGATTTTATGGATATTTATTATGATTCGGCCCTTGAAAAAGCCGATTTTCCGACTATAACACCGGCAATCGTTAGGCAAGCAAGGAAAAGTTACCCTGAAAGCAAAATTTATAATCTGCCGGCTGTCATAACTAAAAGCGATGACCGTGGCCTCGCGGCATTAGCGGGAAAGGAGGGACGCGCTTTGGGCGATAAAGGCTTCCAGCAGGGGGATATCCGCTGGCGCGAGGTTGAAGGTTAAGGCTTCCTGCGGCGAGCACCAGCGTAGCTGGCTGTGGTAGTGCGCGGTTGGCGTACCGCTAAAGTGGGGCACCCACCAGGCGTGAAGATGAATCAGCCGGCCGGAGACCTCCCGCCGGTGGCTGGCGATATAGCGGGCGGGAAGGGCGACGATGCCGAGCTCCTCCTGCTGCTCGCGGGCAAGCGCCTGCGCCTGGCTCTCGCCGGACTCCACCTTGCCGCCGGCAAACTCCCACATTCCCGGCTGGTCAGCGTGCGGCGGGCGCTGCGCAAGCAGGATATTGCCGTCCTGCTCGATAATGGCGGCCACAACATCAATGGTTTTTAGCATCTGAATCATCGTTCCATGAAGGATAATGGCCTATTATCACCGCCTTTGTGACGCCCAGACAACCCCTTAGCCCGCTGGAGATATGCCGTGCTCGACCGCCCTGGGAGGCTGCTACCAGAACGGCGCCCGGTACCGCGTGGCGATAATATATAAGGCGACACCGGGCAGATTGCCAGGGGCGCTGCTTTGTTGATTTTGCTCAGGATAATCTGACTCTCCGCCCGGCAGAGGGCGGAGAGTCAGGTCGGCGGGGTTACGGCTTAAAGGTGGCCCACACCGGCGCGTGATCGGAGGGTTTTTCCATCGCGCGAATTTCGTAATCAATGCCGGTTTCGACGCAGCGCTGCGCCAGCGGGGTGCTGGCCAGCAGCAGGTCGATACGCAGGCCGCGATTGTCGTCGAAGCCTTTAGAGCGGTAGTCGAACCATGAGAACTGCTCGTTGCTTTCCGGGTTAGCGTGGCGCCAGGTATCGACCAGGCCCCAGCCCAGCAGGCGCGCCATCCACTCGCGCTCCTCCGGCAGGAACGAACATTTACCGGTACGCAGCCAGCGCTTGCGGCTCTCTTCGCCGATGCCGATATCGAGGTCCGTCGGGCTGATGTTCATATCGCCCATAATCAGCACCGGATTGTCCTTTTTCAGCTCGTTATCGAGGTAGTCCTGCAGATTCTGGTAAAAAGCCGCCTTGGCGGGGAATTTTGTCGGATGATCGCGACTTTCGCCCTGCGGGAAGTAGCCATTAATCACCGTCACGTTGCCGGACGCGCTGGGGATTTCCGCCATGATAATGCGGCGCTGGGCCTCTTCATCGTCGCCCGGGAAGCCGCGACGGACGCTAACCGGCGTCTCTTTGGTCAGCAGGGCGACGCCGTAGTGGCCTTTCTGCCCGTGGTAGAACACGTTGTAGCCGAGCTTTGCCACCTCTTCGAGAGGGAACATATCGTCGTGAACTTTGGTTTCCTGTAGGCCAATGACGTCAGGCTGATGCTTGTCGACGATGGCGGCCAGCTGATGCGGGCGCGCACGCAGGCCGTTGATATTAAAAGAGACAAATTTCATAGTCGCTGCCACTGTGCTAGGTGAATAGTGCAGGGATGTTAGCAGAAATTCGGCGGGCTGGCTGCCGGAAGGCATTTTATTGTCCGCCGCGCCGGGCGCAGGGCGGCGAATGGCCAAATCCTGCACCATTCTGGCGCATCCTGCGCCAAAAAAGGGCGAATATCTACGATAAATTTCGTAGAGGATCACAAATACAGAATTATATCTCACTGATGAATAAACTATCTGTTTTATTCACTGCTCATCGGCCTTTATCGGATTGTTATTCACTATTTATGCATTTAATGTGAATATTTAACTTTTGTAAGCTATTGATATTCCGCGATCTACCTCAGTTTATGCATTTTTTCCTCTGGCTGGCACGATGCGTGCAATCTACATTTACAGCGTAATAACCCATAATATTTAACATTATTCATACTTTTTATTTACCGGAAGAGGTCGATATGTCTCAGTCAATTACGCGCAGCAACTTTGAGCAATGGATGATGCCGGTTTACGCGCCGGCGGCGTTTATTCCGGTACGCGGTGAGGGCTCACGCCTGTGGGATCAGCAGGGGAAAGAGTATATCGATTTTGCCGGCGGCATCGCGGTGAACGCGCTGGGGCACGCCAATCCCCGGCTGGTTAACGCGCTGACGGAGCAGGCCGGGAAGTTCTGGCATACCGGCAACGGCTACACTAACGAGCCGGCGCTGCGGCTGGCGAAACAGCTTATTGACGCCACCTTTGCCGATCGGGTCTTTTTCTGCAACTCCGGCGCAGAGGCCAACGAAGCGGCGCTGAAGCTGGCGCGCAAATACACCCACGACCGCTACGGCAGCCAGAAAAGCGGCATCGTAGCGTTCAGGAATGCCTTCCACGGCCGGACGCTGTTTACCGTTTCTGCCGGCGGCCAGCCGGCCTACTCCGCAGACTTTGCGCCGCTGCCGCCGCAGATCCAGCACGCGGTTTATAACGACCTGGACTCGGCCAGGGCGCTGATTGACGACAATACCTGCGCGGTTATCGTCGAGCCGATGCAGGGTGAAGGCGGCGTGGTGCCGGCGGACCCGGCATTCCTGCGCGGCCTGCGCGAGCTGTGCGACGCCCACAATGCGCTGCTGATTTTCGATGAGGTGCAAACCGGCGTCGGGCGCACCGGCGAGCTGTATGCCTATATGCACTACGGCGTCACGCCGGACGTGCTGTCGACCGCCAAGGCGCTGGGCGGCGGCTTCCCGATTGGCGCGCTGCTGGCCAGCGAAGAGTGCGCCAGCGTGATGACCGTGGGTACCCACGGCACGACCTATGGCGGCAATCCGCTGGCCTGCGCGGTCGCCGGCGAGGTGCTGTCGATTATCAATACGCCGGCGGTGCTGAACGGCGTTAAGCAGCGCCACCAGTGGTTTAGCGAGCGGCTGGAGGCGATTAACGCCCGCTATGGCCTGTTCAAAGAGACCCGCGGCCTCGGGCTGCTGATTGGCTGCGTTCTGAAGGATGAGTACGCCGGTAAGGCCAAAGCCATCAGCACCCAGGCGGCGGAGGATGGGCTGATGATCCTGATTGCCGGCGCGAACGTGGTGCGCTTCGCGCCGGCGCTAATAGTGAGTGAGGAAGAGGTGAACGCCGGTCTGGATCGCTTTGAGCTGGCCTGCCGCCACTTCCTCGCGGGAGCGTCATCATGATGGTTATCCGTCCGGTGGAACAGAGCGATCTGGCGGGGCTGCTGACGCTGGCGGGGGAAACCGGCGGCGGCCTGACCTCGCTGCCGGCGGACGCCGCGACGCTGGCGGCGCGGATCGAACGCTCGCAAAAGACCTGGCGCGGCGAGCTGCCGAAAAGCGAGCAGGGCTACGTTTTCGTCCTTGAATATACGGCCAGCGGCGCGGTGGTGGGCATCTGCGCGGTCGAGGTGGCGGTGGGGCTGAACGATCCCTGGTACAACTACCGCGTCGGCACCCAGGTTCACGCCTCGAAAGAGCTGAACGTCTACAACGCGCTGCCGACCCTGTTTCTCAGCAATGACCACACCGGCAGCAGCGAGCTGTGCACGCTGTTTCTCGACCCGGCGTGGCGCAAAGAGGGCAACGGCTACCTGCTGTCGAAGTCGCGCTTTATGTTTATGGCCGCCTTCCGCGAGCGCTTTAATGAAAAAGTGGTGGCCGAGATGCGCGGCGTCATCGACGACAGCGGTTACTCGCCGTTCTGGGAAAGCCTGGGCAAGCGCTTCTTCGCGATGGAGTTTTCCCGCGCTGACTATCTGTGCGGCACCGGGCAGAAGGCGTTTATCGCCGCGCTGATGCCGAAGCATCCGCTCTATATCGACTTTTTATCCGATGAAGCGCGGGCGGTCATCGGTGAAGTGCATCCGCAAACCGCTCCTGCGCGGGCGGTACTGGAGAAGGAGGGGTTCCGCTACCGCAACTATGTCGATATTTTCGACGGCGGCCCAACCCTGGAGTGCGATATCGACCGGGTGCGGGCGATTCGCAAAAGCCGGCTGGTCGCCGTGGCGGAAGGACAGCCGGCGCCGGGCGAGTGGCCGCTGTGCCTGGTCGCCAACGAGCAGTATCAGCAGTTTCGCGCGATGCTGGTGCAGGCCGACCCCGATACCGACCGTCTGCTGCTGAGCGCCCGCGAGCTGGATGCCCTCAAATGCCACCCCGGCGACAGTATCCGCATGGTGCGCCTGATCCCCGAGGAGAAAAAGTGATGAGTCTATGGATTAACGGCGACTGGCAAACCGGGCGCGGCCCGGCCCGCAGTAAAAGCAACCCGGTGAGCGCAGAGCCGCTGTGGCAGGGTAACGACGCCGACGCCGGGCAGGTTGCGCAGGCGGTTGAGGCCGCCCGGCGCGCGTTTCCGGCGTGGGCCAAAGCGCCGCTTCGCGTGCGCCAGGCGATCGTCGAAAAGTTTGCCGCCCTGCTGGAGGCCAACAAAGCGCCGCTGACGGCCATTATTGCCGCCGAAACCGGCAAGCCGCGCTGGGAGGCGGCGACGGAAGTTGGCGCGATGATCAATAAAATTGCCATTTCGCTCAAGGCCTACCACAGCCGTACCGGCGAGGCGAACACCGCCATGGGCGACGGGTCGGCGACGCTGCGCCATCGGCCGCACGGCGTGCTGGCGGTATTCGGTCCGTACAATTTTCCCGGCCATCTGCCAAACGGCCATATCGTACCGGCGCTGCTGGCGGGGAATACGGTGGTGTTTAAACCCAGCGAGCTGACGCCGCAGAGCGGCGAGGCGGTGGTGAAGCTGTGGGCCGAAGCGGGCCTGCCGCCGGGGGTGCTGAACCTGCTGCAGGGCGGGCGCGAAACCGGCGAGGCGCTGAGCGGCCAGTCCGATATTGACGGGCTGCTGTTCACCGGCAGCTCCGCCACCGGCTTTCAGCTGCATCGCCAGCTGGCCGGACAGCCGGAGAAGATCCTCGCGCTCGAAATGGGCGGCAACAACCCGCTGATCGTTGACGAACCACAGGATATTGATGCCGCCGTGCATTTGACCATCCAGTCGGCCTTTATTACCGCCGGGCAGCGCTGCACCTGCGCCCGTCGTCTGCTGGTGAAGCGCGGCGAGGCCGGAGATGCGTTCCTGGCGCGATTGGTGGCCGTCGCGCAGCGGCTTATTCCCGGCGCGTGGGACGCGGAGCCCCAGCCGTTCCTCGGCGGCTTAATCTCCCCGCAGGCGGCGCAGAAGGTCCATCAGGCCTGGCTGCAGCACGTCGCCAACGGCGGCAAAACGCTGCTGGAGCCGCGGCTGCTGGAGGCAGGAACCTCGCTGCTGACCCCGGGGATCGT